>CALRVU010000017.1:0-17068 GCA_943371685.1 Bordetella parapertussis
TACCGCGTTGGCCGGTTTTCTGGCCTATCTGGTGGCTTTCGATCTGGCCAACTACCTGTTGCACCGCGCACAACACCGTTTCGATTGGTGGTGGGCCTTGCATTCTCTGCACCACAGCCAGCAAGCCATGAGCATGTGGACGGACAGCCGCAACCATTTGCTCGATGACCTGATTCGGGACTGTCTGTTCATCCTGCTGGCGCGGCTGATCGGCGTGGCGCCCGGCCAGTTCGTGGCCCTGGTGGCCATCTCGCAGTTGATGGAGAACCTCTCGCATGCCAACGTGCGGCTTGGCTTCGGCTGGCTGGGTGAGCGCCTGCTGGTCAGTCCGCGCTTCCATCGCCTGCACCATGCCATCGGTGTCGGACACGAGTCCGACGGCGCGGGTACGCTGGGTGGACACAATTTCGGTGTGCTTTTTCCGATCTGGGACCTGCTGCTCGGCACGGCGCGATTCGAGCCGGGTTGGCCGCCGACCGGAATCCGGGACCAGTTGGCCGCAGAGGGTGGGCGCGACTACGGTCGCGGCTTCTGGCGACAGCAGTGGCTGGGCCTGTTGCGCTTGGTGCATCGGGCCTGAGTCGGGCGTGATCTGCGGCGCTTGCCCTGACATATGCTGTCGGGCATGAAACTCCTGCTTGACTCTTTCTGGCGTGCCTCTGCCTACTTGTTGCTGCCCCGGGTGATCGGCATGTCGCTGCTGCCGCTGCTGCTGGCAGGCGGTCTGTCACTGCTGTGGGGCTATCTGTTCTGGGAGGATGCCGTTGCGACGGTTCGCGGCGCGATGGAGCGCTGGGTCTTGATCGAAGCCGGGCTGCACTGGCTGGCCGTCAACCTGGGCGAGAGCTTTCGCAGCGTGATGGCGCCACTGGTCGTGGTGGTGCTGGCCATCCCGGTGGTGGTGGTGGTGTCGCTCCTGCTGGTGGCGCTGTTGATGACGCCGGCCGTGGTGAGTCTGGTGGCCGAGCGCCGGTTTGTCACGCTGGAGCGCAAGCATGGCGCGGCCTTCTGGCAAAGCGCGGTCTGGTCCCTGGGCTACACGGCGCTGGCGCTGCTCGGCTTGCTGGTCAGCGCACCACTCTGGCTGATCCCCCCGCTGGTGCTCATCGTGCCGCCACTCATCTGGGGCTGGCTGACCATGCGGGTCATGAGCTTTGACGTGCTTGCCGAGCATGCCAGCCAGGCGGAGCGGCTCGCATTGCTGGCCGAGCATCGGTGGCCGCTGCTGCTGATCGGTGTGGTGACCGGCTATCTGGGTGCTGCGCCGGGCCTGCTGTGGGCGGTCAGCGCCGCCAGCCTGATCTTTGCGCCCCTGCTCATCGCCTTGTCTGTCTGGCTCTACACCCTGGTGTTTGCCTTTGCATCGCTCTGGTTTGCCCATTACGCCTTGGCGGCGCTGCAGCAATTGCGCATGCGAGACGCTCCAGCCCGCAGCGACACGCCGGACGTGATCGACCTGCCATCTGGCCAGGCGGCGTCCTTGCCCCCATCCCCCTGAACCCCCTGAGGCATAGGCCATGGACTTTGGATTGATCATCATCGGCGACGAGATTCTTTCGGGGCGGCGCCAGGACAAGCACATGGGCCGGGTGATCGAGCTGCTGGCGGCGCGCGGTCTGCCTCTGGCCTGGGTGCGCTATGTGGGTGACGAGCGCAGCTTGATCACGCGAACCCTGCGTGATGCGATGGATTCAGGCGCGGTGGTGTTCTCGTGCGGCGGCATCGGTGCCACGCCCGATGATCACACCCGGCAGTGTGCGGCGGCGGCGGCGGGTCTGCCGCTGGCCTTGCATCCGGAGGCCAAGGTCTTGATCCAGCAGCGCATCCGCCAACTGGCCGATGAGCAGGGCCTGCCCCATGAGCTGGATCGGCCCGACAACCTGCACCGCCTCAACATGGGCGTCTTTCCCCAGGGGGCCCGGATCATCCCCAATCCCTACAACCAGATTCCCGGTTTCAGTCTGGGTCATGTGCACTTCGTTCCGGGCTTCCCGGTCATGGCCCACCCCATGATCGAGTGGGTGCTGGCGCATCACTACGGCGATATGGTGCCGCTGTCCTGGGCTGAGCAATCATTGCTGGTCTACGGCGGCATGGAGGCCGCCCTGACCCCATTGATGGAGGCGATCGAACAATCCCATCCTGAGGTGCGCATCTTCAGCCTGCCCAGCGTCGACCACCCGCAGCGTGGCCGCCACATCGAGCTGGGTGTCAAGGGTCCTGCGGCCGCCGTTCCTTTGGCCTTCGAGGCTTTGCGTCTCGGGCTGGCTGCGAGCCCCGGATTGAGGCTTGAGTTGATTGAAGGCACTAAATAAGTGCATATAGTATTGTTTTGGTGCGTTGGCTCGAAATTGATGCGTGCTGACAGCCTTTGCCAGCGCTGGCGTGCACTCAGAGCCTGTCCAAGGTGCGGATCCGGTCCGGGATCATCCCTAGTTTTGGGCATGGTTTCTGCTACATTCTTCGGGCTGAGGCGTGCAAACGCCCCGGCCTAGAGACGAGGTTCGTGTGCTCTGCACCGACCCAGGAATCCGTTGACAACTCATCCGCCAGGAGCCCATTTGATGGCCAAGACCGTCGCCGATGTGATGAAGATGGTGAAGGACAACGAAATCAAGTTCGTTGACTTCCGCTTCACCGATACCCGTGGCAAGGAACAGCACGTGACCGTGCCGGTTTCCCACTTTGACGAAGACAAGTTCATCTCGGGCCACGCCTTCGATGGTTCTTCGATTGCCGGCTGGAAGGGCATCGAAGCCTCCGACATGCAGTTGATGCCTGACCCGAACACGGCCAACATCGACCCCTTCTTCGAAGAGCCGACGCTGATCCTGACCTGCGATGTCATCGACCCGTCCGATGGCAAGCCTTACGAGCGCGATCCGCGTTCGTTGGCCAAGCGCGCTGAAGCCTACATGAAGGCCTCCGGCCTGGGCGATACCGCCTACTTCGGTCCGGAACCCGAGTTCTTCGTGTTCGACAGCGTCCGTTGGTCCAACGACATGTCGGGCTGCTTCTTCAAGATCGAATCCGAAGAAGCTGCCTGGAACACGGGCAAGGAATACGAGCACGGCAACACCGGCTATCGCCCGACCGTCAAGGGTGGCTACTTCCCGGTTCCGCCGGTCGACAGCGCCCAGGACATGCGTTCGGAGATGTGCCTGCTGCTCGAGCAGTGCGGCATCCCGGTCGAAGTGCATCACCACGAAGTTGCGAACGCCGGCCAGATGGAAATCGGCACCCGTTTCAGCTCGCTGGTTGAGCGCGCTGACTGGGTCCAGCTGCAGAAGTACATCATCGTGAACGTGGCTCATGCCTATGGCAAGACCGCGACCTTCATGCCCAAGCCCATCGTTGGTGACAACGGCTCCGGCATGCACGTGCACCAGTCGGTCTGGAAGGACGGCAAGAACCTGTTCGCCGGTGACGGCTATGCCGGTCTGTCGGAGTTCGCGCTGTACTACATCGGCGGCATCATCAAGCACGCCCGCGCGCTGAACGCCATCACCAACCCGGGTACGAACTCGTACAAGCGTCTGGTGCCTGGATTCGAAGCACCGGTCAAGCTGGCTTACTCGGCCAAGAACCGCTCGGCCTCGATCCGCATTCCGTATGTGGCCAACCCCAAGGGTCGCCGCATCGAAGCCCGCTTCCCGGATCCTTCCGCCAACCCGTACCTGGCCTTTGCAGCGCTGCTGATGGCTGGTCTGGACGGCGTGGAGAACAAGATCCACCCGGGCGAAGCCGCGACCAAGGACCTGTACCACCTGCCGCCGGAAGAAGACGCGAAGATCCCGACCGTCTGCCACAGCCTGGACCAGGCGCTGGACTATCTGGACAAGGACCGCGCGTTCCTGACCAAGGGTGGCGTGTTCACCGATGCGTACATCGATGCCTACATCGACCTGAAGATGCAGGAAGTCACGCGGTTCCGCATGGCCACGCACCCGGTCGAATTCGACATGTACTACGCGCTCTGATTCCTTCCGGTTTCACCGCGCACATCAAAAGGGACGGCTCTGCCGTCCCTTTTTTTTCAGGTCACAATGATCAGATGAAGCTCCTTCTCTCCAAAGCGCACGCTGGACTGCTGAGCGTGGTCGCGCTGCTGGCGATGCTGGCGCCCGTCGCACATGGCCAAACAGCGTCGGTCTACTACATCTGCCCTGGCAATGTGTTCACCAACACCATCACCGCCAAGGATGCCGAACAGCGTGGCTGCAAGGCCCGCGAGGCGCAGCAGCCGACGACCATTGCCGGCCCTCGCAGCAAGGCGCCCGCAGCGCCAGCCAATGCAGGCAGTGCCAAGTCCAGTGAGGCGAAGATCGACCAGGCCGAGCAGAAGGCCCGTGACACCGACGCGCGCCGCATTCTTGAACAAGAGCTCAAGAAGGAGGAGGAGGCTCTCGAGGCACTGAAATCCGAGTACCGCAACGGTGAGCCTGAGCGTCGGGGCGATGAGCGCAACTATCAGAAGTACCTGGACCGGGTGGCCGAACTGAAGGCAGCCATCAGCCGCAAAGAGGCCGACCTGGCAGCCATCCGGCGTGAGTTGAACAAGCAACCTTCATGAAGATCCTGCGTTCACGCGAGCCGTCCGAGGCCCGCCTTTGGGAGAGCTTTGACCTGCTGGCGACCATGGTGGCCGTGGTCAACCCGGACGGCACCTGCCTGTTCGTCAATGCAGGACTGGAGGCGGTTCTCGGTCAATCTCGCCGATCACTTGTCAAGCGCTCGCTGCTGGAGTGGTTCAGGGAGCCCGCGCAACTGTTTGACGCGATCGAGGCCGTGGCCCGCAACGAGTTTGCTGCGCGGCGATTCGACGGTGCCTTGCGCCGCGCCAGCGTGAGCCATACCGAGCCGCTGTCGGTCCATGTGATCGTGAGCCAGACCGAGCATAGTCACTCGCGCATTCTTGTCGAGATGATCGAGATCGAGCAGCAGACCCGGCAAGACCGTGAGGAGCGGGCACTTGGGCAGGCGCAGGTCACCAAGGAGTTGATCCGCAACCTCGCGCACGAGATCAAGAATCCGCTGGGTGGCATCCGGGGCGCAGCCCAGTTGCTGGCGATGGACCTGCCGTCACCCGAGCTGGCTGAGTACACGCAGGTCATCATCCACGAGGCAGATCGACTGCAGACGCTGGTGGATCGCCTGCTGGCCCCTCATCGCAAGCCGCACGTCATCAGCGACGTCAACATCCACGAAGTCTGCGAGCGGGTGCGGGCACTGGTGTTGGCTGAGCATTCGCGCGGACTGCAGGTGGTGCGCGACTATGACGCATCGATCCCGGAGTTTCGTGGAGACAGGGAGCAGCTGATCCAGGCCTTGCTCAACATCGTCCACAACGCCGGCCAGGCCCTAGTGGACCGCATCGAACGGGCCGATGCGGTCATCATCTTGCGCACCCGCGTCATCCGTCAGGTAACCATCGGCAAGCAGCGGTACCGATTGGCACTGGAATTGCATATTGAGGACAACGGACCGGGCGTCCCCGAGGGCCTGCGCGATCGCATCTTCTACCCACTGGTGTCAGGGCGGGAGGGCGGCTCAGGCCTAGGGCTCACTCTGGCACAGACTTTCGTGCAGCAGCATCAAGGCACGATCGAATGCGACAGTGAGCCGGGACGCACGGTCTTCAAGATCGTGATTCCGTTGCCCTGACCCAAAGATTCCCAATGAAGCCTATCTGGATCGTAGACGACGACCAATCCATCCGTTTCGTTCTCGAAAAGGCCCTCGCCCGTGAGCAGCTGCCGGTGCGCAGCTTTTCCAATCCGCGTGATGTGTTGACGGCACTGGCGGATGACGAACCCCAGGTGCTGGTGAGCGACATCCGCATGCCCGGCGGCTCTGGTCTGGAGCTGCTGGCCAAGGTCAAGGAGCGCCTGCCTGGCCTGCCGGTCATCATCATGACCGCCTACTCAGACCTGGACAGTGCCGTGTCGGCCTTCCAGGGAGGCGCATTCGAGTACCTGCCCAAGCCATTCGACCTGACCAAGGCGGTCGAGCTGATCCGCAGAGCGGTCGAAGAAAGCCTGCGCGAAGAGGTCAACGACGAGCGCAACGCGCCTGCGCCCGAGATCCTGGGCCAGGCACCGGCCATGCAGGACGTGTTCCGGGCCATCGGTCGCCTTTCGCAGAGCAACGTCACCGTGTTGATCACGGGCGAGTCCGGCTCCGGCAAAGAGCTGGTGGCGCGGGCATTGCACCGCCACAGTCCGCGCGGCGATCTGGGCAGCAACGGCCCCTTCATCGCCATCAACACGGCCGCCATCCCCAAGGACCTGCTGGAGTCCGAATTGTTCGGCCACGAGCGAGGTGCATTCACGGGTGCGCAGACCATGCGCCGAGGCCGCTTCGAGCAGGCCGACGGTGGCACGCTGTTCCTCGACGAAATCGGCGACATGCCGTTTGATCTGCAGACCCGCCTGCTGCGCGTCCTGTCAGACGGCCAGTTCTACCGCGTTGGCGGGCACCAGCCCTTGCGCAGCAATGTTCGCGTCATCGCGGCGACTCACCAGAATCTGGAAGATCGCGTGCGTCAGGGCGCGTTCCGCGAGGACTTGTTCCATCGCTTGAACGTCATCCGCCTGCGTCTGCCGCCCTTGCGAGAGCGCAATGAGGACGTGGCCGCCTTGACCCGGTTCTTTCTGCAGAAAAGCGCCAAGGAGCTGGGCGTCGAGCCCAAGCGCATCACCGAAGAAGCGCTGGACCGTTTGCGGACCTTCGAGTTTCCGGGCAATGTCCGGCAGCTTGAAAACGTCTGCCATTGGCTGACGGTGATGGCGCCGGCTCAGGTCATCGAATCAAAGGACCTGCCGCCTGAGTTCTTCACCCCGGCCACTCCGGCCGAGTTGGCCAACCGGGTGATGGCCGGCGGACTGGCGCCTGCAGTCGGCAGCGCGCCGCTGGCAGCCGCGGTGTTGCCCGCTTCGGTGGGCGAGGTGACGACCGCAGCGCCATCGACGGGCGGCTGGTTGCCCGATCTGGAGGCCGAAGCCAAGCGGCTGCTGGAGTCCGGGGCGCCTGAGGTCTGGGACCTGCTCAGCCGGCAGTTCGAGGCCAAGCTGATTCAGACCGCCTTGTTGCTGACCCGCGGTCGTCGAATCGAAGCGGCCCAGAAACTGGGCATCGGCCGCAACACGATCACCCGCAAGATCCAGGAGCTCGGGATCGAGGACTAGAGTGTGACGATCACCGGCGCATGGTCGCTGGGTCGTTCATTCTTGCGGGTGGGCTTGTCGATTTCGCAGGCGCTGACACGGGCCTTGAGGGCCTCGCTGACCAGGATGTGGTCAATTCTCAGCCCCTGGTTCTTGCGGAATGCGAGGTTGCGGTAGTCCCACCAGCTCCACAGGCGCGGCGGCTGTTCGAACAAGCGGAACGCGTCGTGCAGACCCAGGCCGCACAGCGCCTGGAAATGGGCCCGCTCCTCCGGCGTGCAGTGGATCTGTCCGGCCCAGGCGACCGGGTCGTACACATCCCGGTCGTCCGGTGCGATGTTGAAGTCGCCCATCAGGACGAGTTGCGGATGCTGCGCGAGTTCGGTGGCGACCCATTCGCGCAGTGCGGTGAGCCATCCCATCTTGTAGACGAACTTGTCGCTGTCGGGTGCCTGGCCGTTGGGAAAGTAGCCGCCGATCACGCGCACGCCGTCGACGGTGCCGGCGATCACCCGGGCTTGCGGATCGTCGAAGCCGGGGATGTTCTTGACGGGGGCCAGTGCCGGCGCGCCGCGGCTGAGCAGGGCCACGCCGTTGTAGGTCTTCTGGCCATGAAACACCACTTCATAGCCCGCAGCCCGGATTTCAGCCTCGGGAAACTTGTCGTCCGTGAGTTTGGTTTCCTGCAGCACCAGGGCGTCGACCGGATGCTGTTCCAGCCAGGCCAGCAGCTGAGGCAGCCTGACGGCCAGGGAGTTGACATTCCAAGTGGCGAGTTTCAAGCGAGGCTCTCGAGTCTAGGTTGATCAAGGTTGAGCGGGAGCGCTTGCAGGGACCCCAAGTCCGGCAGAACCTGAGTCGCCACGGCGCTCATAGTGGACGAAGTCGTAGCCCATCGCACCCGGGTCGCATTGACCGGCTCGGCGATCGACTTCGACAAAGGACTCGGCGTCCCAGGCTGGAAAGTGGGCATCGCCTTCAAAATCCCGATGCAGTTCGGTCAGCAGCAGCCGGTCGGCCCAGGGCAAGGCCAGCCGGTACAGCTGCTCGCCGCCAATCACGAACACCTTGGGCGCGTCAGCCAGCTTGTCGAGCGCAGCCTCGAGGCTGGTGACCGTCTCAGCCCCGGCCGCAAGAAAGTCAGCATTCCGGGACAGCACCACATTGCGTCTGCCTGGCAAGGGCCGGAATCGCTCGGGCAGTGACTCCCATGTCTTGCGGCCCATGATCACCGGGCAGCCCTGGGTGCTGCGTCGGAAATGCGCCATGTCTTCGGGCAGGCTCCACAGCAGCGCGTTGTCGCGGCCGATCACCCGGTTGCGCGCCAGGGCGGCGATCAGGATGAGAAGTTGCGGGCGTGCCATGCGGTCAGACCGCCACGGGGGCCTTGATCGTGGCGTGGTGCTGGTAGTCCAGCACCTCGAAATCTTCGGGTTGGTAGTCGAAGATCGAATCGGGGCGGCGGCGCAGATTCAGCAGCGGATAGGGATAGGGATCGCGCGCCAGTTGGGTCTCGACCTGGGTCTGGTGGTTGTCATAGAGATGACAGTCACCGCCCGTCCAGATGAAGTCGCCCAGCGCCAGGTCGCACTGCTGAGCCAGCATGTGGGTCAGCAGGGCGTAGCTGGCAATGTTGAAGGGCACGCCCAGAAAGATGTCGGCGCTGCGTTGGTAGAGCTGGCAGCTCAGTCGCCCTCGGCCGCCCGCCTCGGTGGGCGGTGCGACATAGAACTGGAACATGGCGTGGCACGGCATCAAGGCCATCTTGTCCAGTTCGGCCACGTTCCAGGCACTCACCAGGATCCGGCGCGAGTCGGGATTGGTCTTGAGTTGCTCGACGACCTTGGCGATCTGATCGATGGACTCGCCGCCCGGGGTCGGCCAGTTGCGCCACTGCACACCGTAGACCGGGCCCAGATCACCATCATCGCGTGCCCATTCGTCCCAGATCGTGCAGCCGCGCTCCTGCAGCCATTTGACATTGCTGTCGCCGCGCAAGAACCACAGCAACTCCAGGATCACCGCCTTCATGAAGACCTTCTTGGTGGTCACCAAGGGGAAGCCTTCATTCAGATCGAAACGCATCTGGTAGCCGAACACGCTGCGGGTGCCCGTGCCCGTGCGGTCCCCCTTGGCCACGCCGGTGTCCTGCACATGCCGCATGAAGTCTTCGTACTGGCGGCGAACAGGGCGGGGCGGCTGGAGGTTCATGGGCAATGCGTCGGGATCAGAGGAGCCGCCGTGGCGGAGCAGGCTGCGATTGTAGGAGTCGCAGCCTGAGCCCGCGTTGTCCGGGGATCAATAGCCGGTCTGTGGTTCGGACAGGAAGATCTCGACGCGGCGATTGCGGGCACGGCCGGCTTCCGATCCATTGTCGGCCACCGGTTGGCGCGATCCGCGACCGTCGGTGGTGATGCGCCCGGACTTGACGCCGCGGTCGGCCAGGTAGGACTTCACGCTCTCGGCGCGGTCCACTGACAACGGGTTGTTGATGGCATCGCTGCCGGTGCTGTCGGTGTGACCCACGATGCGCACTTGCATCGTGCCGTCTAGTCCGGCGGCGAAGTGATCCAGCACCGGCCGCAACTCGGGCTTGATCGTGGCGCGGCCCACATCGAAGCTGATGTCGCTGGGCACATTCACCTGCAACTGATTGTCCTGCGTGCGCGTCACTTCCACCCCGGTGCCCTTGGTGGCGGCCTCCATGGCCTTGCGCTTGTCTTCCATCTTGTGCGACCAGATGTTGCCGGCAATGGCGCCAACGGCACCGCCGATGAGCGCGCCCGTTCCTGCCTTGCCGCCCGTGGCCGCGCTGATCACCGCGCCGCCGGCCGCGCCCAATGCGGCGCCCTGTGCGGTGCCGCGCTCACGTGCACCCATGTTGGCGCAACCGGCCAGGGTGATGCTGGCGCCGACCAGCAAGCAGAGGGCCGCACGATGGGGGGTGACTTTGCTCGTATGCATGAATTGCTCCCGTGTTCAGGTGGTGGAAATCGGAGTGCCGGTGCCACCGGCGCCGAACTGCAGCGCAGCCAGTCGAGCATACAGCCCGTCCGTGGCAATCAGATCGGCATGTCGCCCTTCTTCAACAATGCGTCCATGCTCCATCACCAGGATCCGGTCGGCGCGCTGCACGGTGGCCAGACGGTGGGCGATGACCAGGGTGGTGCGATGGGCCATGGCCGCTTCCAGCGCGGCCTGAACGGCGCGCTCGCTCTCGGCATCCAGTGCACTGGTAGCTTCATCCAGCAACAGCAGGGGCGGGTTCTTCAGGATCGCCCTGGCGATGCTGATGCGCTGGCGCTGGCCGCCCGAAAGCCGCACGCCGCGCTCACCGAGGAAGCTTTGATAGCCGCCGGGCAAGGCTTCGATGAAGGCGTCGGCGTGGGCCGCACGTGCGGCAGCAAAAACCTCTTCGTCGCTCGCTTCCGGTCGGCCGTAGCGGATGTTCTCCATCGCACTGGCCGAGAAGATCACGCTGTCCTGCGGCACGATGCCGACCCGGTCCCGCAGCGCCTCCAGCGAGGCGTTGCGCACGTCCACACCGTCGATCGATACCGAGCCACTGGCCGCGTCATAGAAGCGCAGCAGGAGCTGGAAGACGGTGGACTTGCCAGCGCCGCTCGGCCCCACCAGCGCGATGGTCTCGCCGGGCTGGATGGACACTGAAATCTGGCTGAGCGCGGCCTTGTCGGGCCGGGAAGGGTAGTGGAAGCTCAGGTCATCGAGGCGTACCGCCGAGCCACCGCGGGCTGCTGGCAGGGCTTGCGGCTGGGCAGGGTCGGCCACGGGTGAGCGCGCTTGCAGCAACTCCATCAGGCGCTCGGTGGCGCCCGCCGCCCGCAGCAGATCGCCGTAGACCTCGGACAGCACCGCTACCGAGCTGACCAGCACGATCACGTAGAGCACGGTCTGTCCGAGGTGACCGGCTGTGATGTCGCCTCTCAGAACCGATTGCGTGCCCTGATAGAGACCGAACAACAGCGCCCCGAACGTGGCCGTGATGATGAAGGCCACCAGCACCGCACGCACCCGGGTGCGCCGCCGCGCAGTGTCGAACGCGGCTTCGGTGGCCCGATCAAAGCGCTCGGCTTCCCGGCTGACCTGGCCGTAGCTCTGCACCACCGGGATGGCATTGAGCACCTCGGCGGCGATGGCGCTGGCATCGGCCACGCGGTCCTGGCTGGCTCGGCTGAGGCGTTGCACGCGCCGGCCGAACAACACGGCAGGCACTACGATCAGCAGCAGAATGCCCACCACCGGGATCATCATCCGGGCATTGGTGACGAACAGGATGGCCAGGGCACCGAGTCCCATGACGGCATTGCGCAATCCCATGCTCAGGCTGGAGCCGACCACGGTCTGGACCAGCGTCGTGTCGGCAGTCAGGCGGCTCAGAACCTCGCCAGTGGCGGTGGTCTCGAAGAACGCGGGACTCTGGCCGATCACATGCCGGTAGACCGCGTTGCGCAGATCGGCCGTGACCCGCTCACCCAGCCAGCTGACCATGTAGAAGCGCGCAGCCGAGAACACCCCCAGGGCGGCACCCACGGCGAACAACGCAGCAAAGTGATCGCGCAAGCCCATCACCCGCTGGCCCGGATCACTGGCGACCAAACCTTGATCGATCAGGGTTCTCAGCGCAAAGGGCACGGCCAACGTGGCTCCGGCGGCCGCGACCATGAACAGCAAGGCCAGGGCGATCTGGAGCCGATAGGGGCGCAGGAAGGGCTTGAGCCCGGAGAGCGAACGCGGCGTGCTGGCGGCCGGTCGGGAGACAGGATTTGACATGGCCCGAGTGTAGGCAATGTGGGCGTGGCCGTCCGTGCGGGGCGGCGATGCCCGCCTGTCTTGATGTGTTGCAGCGATACCCGCCGATATGCCCCACGAATGTGGGTTGACTCCGGCGCTCAAGATGCCCCCGTGGCGGCCGAAATATGTTGGAATTCAAACCATACCTTCAGGCTGGGCCGCATGGTGACTAACGAAAACGAGAGCGATTGGGCGCGCGCATTGAGCCGTACCCTGGGTCAATGGGGCTGGCGGTCTGCGTCGATGTTCCAGTTGGCCGTGGCGCTGGCGGTGGGGGTGGTCGTGTCCGCCGTGCTGAGTCTGCTGGATCAAGTCTCGGTGCTGGGTGCTGTGCTGGGTGGCTTGATCGCCGTGGTTCCAGCGCTGCTGACCGGAGTGGTGGCGCTCAAGCTGGCGCGGGCGCTGGCCCAGTCCAGCGAGCAACGCGAACTGCTGTCGCTGGACGATGAACTCACGGGTGTCAGCAATCGACGCCAGTTTCTGCGCCTGGCTGAGCGTGAGTGGGCCCGTTGCCGGCGCTACGGCGACGATGGCGCCATGCTGCTGATCGACACCGACCATCTGCGCCGGATCAATGACAACCTCGGTCAGCGTTGCGGCGACGCGATTCTGCTTGAAGTGACTCGGCGCGTCAGTGCCACGCTGCGACAGTCCGACGTGCTGGCTCGCTTTGGCGGTGCCGAGCTGGTGGTGTTCCTGCCCCACACCGATCCGCTGGGTGCACTTGATGCCGCGGAACGGATCCGCCAGCAGGTTGCATCGGCACCCTTCACCTGGGAGAAAGCCCATGTGGTCGCCACCGTGAGTGTCGGCGTGGCCCATGTCCATGCCGGCCAGCTGGCGCTCGACGGCTTGATCCACGAGTCCGAGGCAGCCCTGCAAAGCGCAAAGGAGGCTGGACGCAACTGCGTGCGAGCTGCCCCCATCGTGCCGCGCCAGAGCGACCCGTCGCGCTCTGTGTCTTCCTCCTGAATCAGGCAGGAACGCGGTAGTTGCCGCTGCCCATCAGGTCGATGCCGCAGGGCAGCTCCCGGGCCCAGGTGATGAAGTCGCCCACGGCCTTGCCTGCCAGTGGTGCGCCGTGCTGTGGCACGATCATCTTGATGTCCAGGGGGCTGACCATGTCGGCCCACAGGCGCATGACCTTGTTGGACACCATGTAGCGGCGGTGGAACCCCTCCATGGATGGCAACAAGAGCGCCAGATCATTGACAGGTTGCTTGGCAATCTCTCCGCTCACCAGCGACACCCCCAAGTCACCTGAGAACAGGATCTTGCTGACCGGGTCATAGAACTGGAAATTGCCTTCGGCATGCAGAAAGTGTGCGGGCAGGGCGATCAGATCGTGTCGCCCGATGCGGATCCGCATGCCCGGGTCTGGAATGCCGACAATGCGCCCCGCCGTCTTGCCGGGTTTGCAGAAATGCGGCACGAAGCGCTCCCACACCTTGGAAACATAGATCTTGGCGGTAGGTGTCGAGGTCGTCCAGCGGTCGAGCGAGGCAATGATGTCCGGATCCGCATGGGAGGCGATGATGGCTGACAGCTTCTGCGGCGGAAAGTGCCGCGTCATCGTCAAGTACAGCTCGCTGTAGGCGAGGTTGCCGCCCGGATCGATGATGGCGCCCGTGCCGTCATCTACGATCAGGAACTGGTTGGATTGCACCGCCTCGCCAGCTTGGTCATCGGCAAGGTCGGTGAACATCAGGCACTGGTGGCCTTCAGACTGATAGAGGGTGACTGGCATGCCGTGCATCCTAGGGATGGCATACGGGCCTGGGTTTGATCTGGATTAAACCGGCTTGACCTGGGTTAAGCCGACCAGTGTCGGGCGACGGCTTGCCGTGTCTGTGCATGGATGTCGGCGGCATCGGCCGGCAGGCTGGTGCGGTCCATGCTGCGCAGCCAGGTCAATTGCCGCTTGGCCAGTTGCCGGGTGGCTGCCACCCCCCGCGCCATCAGATCGGCTTGCAGCGCCTCGCCGGTCAGACCTTGGTCAAGAGCCTCCCAAGCCTGGCGGTAGCCCACGCAGCGGATCGACGGCAAATCGGGCGACAGATCGGCGCGCTGGCGCAACTGCGTCACTTCGTCGAGAAATCCCTGCGCCAGCATCTGCTCAAACCGCAGGGCGATCCGCTGATGCAGCCATGGGCGAGAGTCGGGCTCCAGCGCGAGCAGGCAATGATCGACACTGGCGACGGGCTGGTCTGAGCGGTGGTGAAAGCTGGCCAGGGGTTGACCGGTCAGGCGCCAGACTTCCAGCGCACGCTGGATGCGCTGGGCGTCCAGCGGCGCCAGCCGGGCGGCAGTCACCGGATCCACCTCGCTCAGTTGCCGGTGCATTTCTGGCCAGCCGAGGGCCGCCGCCTCGGCGTCAATCTGCTTGCGCACGTCGGGTGATGCTGCCGGAAGTGCGTCGAGGCCGTCGATCAAGGCCTTGAAGTACAGCATGGTGCCGCCGACCAGCAAGGGCAGCTTGCCCCGACTTTGCACCTCGTCGATCGCCCGGTTGGCGTCCTCGACGAAGCGAGCGGCCGAGTAGGACTGCGCCGGATCCAGCAGGTCGATCAGGTGGTGCGGCACCCGCGCCTGCTGGGCCGGGTCCGGCTTGGCCGTGCCGATGTCCATGCCGCGAAACACCAGTGCCGAATCGACGCTGATCACCTCCAGCGGGAAGTGCTCTGCCAGATCAAGGGCAATGCCGGTCTTGCCCGAGGCGGTCGGTCCGGCCAGGCCGATCCAACGTGGCCGTGAGGCCTCAGAAACGCTCATCGTCGCGGAAGTAGCGCCATTGGCCCACGGGCAGTTTGCCCAGCACCACGCTGCCGATGCGCACCCGCTTCAGGCCGGTCACCTTCAGGCCGACCATTTCGCACATGCGACGGATCTGGCGTTTGCGCCCTTCGCGCAGCACGAACCGCAACTGGTCTTCATTGGCCCAGCTGACCTTGGCCGGCTTCAGCTGTCTGCCGTCCAGCTCCAGGCCGTGATTGAGCAAGGCAATGGCGTTGTCGGCCAGCACATCGCCCTCGCGCATCACCTCGACCCGCACCAGATACTCTTTCTCGACATCCGAGTCTTCGCCGATCAGATGCTTGGCGATTCGGCCATCCTGGGTCAGCACCAGCAGGCCCAGAGAATCGATGTCGAGCCGCCCTGCCGGCGCCAATCCGCGGGCATGGCCGGGATGGAAGGGCTTGCGGGTCGGGTCCTCATCCCAATGATTGGCCTGGGTGATGAGCACGCTGGCGGGTTCATAGCCGTCCTCCGCCTGGCCTGACACATAGCCGATCGGCTTGTTCAGCAGGATCGTGACGCGCTTGGCCTGCTGGTTGTGGGCCGCAGGGTCGATCTCGATCCGGGCGTCCGGCAGCACGCGCTGGCCGAGCACGGCCATCTCGCCATCCACGCGCACCCAACCGGCAGCGATCCAGTCGTCAGCCTCACGCCGTGATGACACGCCTCGATCGGCCAGCACCTTGGAAAGGCGGTAGCCCTCGGCTGGCTCGGCCCGTGGCCCGCGTGGCATTGGAGGGCGGGGCGCTGCGGGGCGGTCCCAGGCGTCGGCCGGCGCGCGAGGCCGCTCAGCCTGGGGGCCTGGGCGCGGTGCAGGCTGGCCTGTGGCCGGGCCGCGTGCCGGCTGGAAGGGGGCAGGCCCGCTGCCAGGCCCGCGGCGGGCGTCTCGGGGCGCGTCGCCTTGAGGGAAGGAGCCCGGAGGGCCGTCGCGGCGGCGGTCGCGAGGGGCGTCGCGGTCCGCATAAGGTGCCGGGCGGGGGCTGCGCTCGCGCGCATCGCGGTGATCGGGCCGGCCTGATGCTGCCGGCGCCTCGCTTCGGGGGGCGTAGCTGACCGGGATGGTGCGGGGGGCAGCCTCGGCGGGGGCTCGGTCGGCCGGGCCGGTCGAGCCAGGGGTGCCGTTGTCGGGCCGCGGTGCCACAGCGCGCTTGGGCGTGCGCTTGATGTCGCGTTCAGAACGCATGCAATTCTTTCAGAGGAGTGGGCGAGGCAGGGCGCGCTGCGGCGCCGTGCACTGAGCCTGGCTGCGTATTGTCGCCGCGTCAGGGCTTGCGCGCACGCTCAGCGACGCGCAGGGCGCCTCATCGACCGCGCAGGAATAGCGCGTCCAGCTCTTTCATCGTCACCTGGCGCCAGGTCGGGCGACCATGGTTGCATTGCTCGGAGCGCTCGGTGGCCTCCATCTGGCGCAGCAAGGCGTTCATTTCCTCCAGCGTCAAGCGCCGGTTGGCACGCACGGCGCCATGACAGGCCATCGAGGCCAGCAGGTCATCCCGGGCCCGCTCCACCAGGCGGCCGGTCTCGGCCTCGGCCAGCTCACTCAAGTCATGCAAGACCGAGCGCGCCAGGGCCACCGGGTCTGCCTCGGCCAGGGCGGCTGGCTGCGAGCGCAGCGCCAGGGAGGTGGGCCCGAGCGGGCTCAGATCCAGCCCCAGGCTCAGCAGCTCGGCGTGTCGCGACTCGGCCATCGCCACCTCGGCTGGGGTGGCCGAAAACGTGGCGGGAATCAACAGGGCCTGAGCCGCCAGGCCAGACTGGCGAGCTTCGCGCTTGAGTCGCTCGTAGACGATGCGTTCATGGGCGGCATGCATGTCGACCACCACCAGGCCCTGGGCGTTCTGAGCCAGCACGTAGACGCCGGCCAGCTGGGCCAAGGCGCGTCCGAGCGGCCAGTCGCCATCCAGAACAGCTGCCCGGTCCATGGGCGGATCGATGGCGGCCGGCGCACCGGTGGGCGCCGGCGCCATGGACAGGGGTTCGCGCTCGCGGGCGTAAAGCACCGAGAGATCGGCCAGACTCAGGCGTTGCTGCTGGGGTTGCGATCCCCAGGCCGATCCCCAGGGCGCAGGGCTGGCTGCCCGACTTTCCCTCGAACCCGGCTGCTGCAACTGCGGTGGCACTTCATGAGCGGAAACCGGCATCGG
This sequence comes from Bordetella parapertussis, assembly GCA_943371685.1. GTDB lineage: Bacteria > Pseudomonadota > Gammaproteobacteria > Burkholderiales > Burkholderiaceae_C > Ideonella > Ideonella parapertussis_A. The sequence continues at coordinate 16,919 of CALRVU010000017.1, forward strand.
CGCAGCGACGGCCGCCTCAGTGGGCACGGATTGCGGCTCTGCGACCGGGCTGCCGGCTGGCCGTGACAGCACTTGCTCCACGGCACGGCGCACTGCGGAGTAGACCTCGCCCGACTCGCGGAAGCGGACCTCGATCTTGGTCGGGTGCAC
>CALRVU010000018.1:0-16897 GCA_943371685.1 Bordetella parapertussis
TCGCAATGATCTGCAGGTTGTTCTTGACCCGATGATGCACTTCCTGCAACAGCACCGTGCGCTCCTTGAGCGCCATCTCGGTTCGCAGCTGTGCGGCCTGCCGATCGGAGATGTCGATGGCTGACGGTATCAGGTGCGTGATGCGGCCATGGTCGTCCCGCATCGGGACCAGCATGAAGTCGAGCGCCATGCGGGTGTCACCGGCCATGCGTGCCGTCACATCCTCGCGCACCACTTCACCCTGAGCGGCACGGGCGCAGGCCTGGCGCATCCAGTTCTGACTTTCGGCGGAATAGCTCCACCAGTAGGTGTCCCAGAAGGGGCGACCGATGACGTCCTGCGCGTCCACACCTGCCGCTTCCAACGGCGCCTTGTTGGCCTCGACCAAAGTACCGTCAGGCGTCATCACGCCGACGAAGGCAAACAGGCTGTCCAACACGCGCCGCAATTGCTTTTCGCTGTTGGCCAAGGCTTGCTGCGCCCGCAGCTCGGCCGTCAGGTTGACGGCTTGAACGTAGATGCCACCGATGGTTCCATCATCGAGCGGCATGGGCAGGTAGCTGGCCTCCCACTCGCTGAACTCACCGGGAGCGTTGGGCATCTCCACGCTGACCCTGAATTGTGTGTGGCTGACACCGGCATCCAGGACGCTGCGCAACAGAGGCGCCAGCGTCGAAAAGGCCTCAGGAAGGATGTCCTCGACAGTTCGGCCGAGGTGCTCCTCGATGGAGCGACCGTTGAACGCGGCCAGGGTCTGGTTGATGAAAACGTAGCGGAGATCGCGGTCCAACACAGCCTTGCCGACTGGTGAATCTGCGCCGAATATGGTGTGCAGCGCGGCCACCCACATCGGATCCTGTCGATCCAGAACCAATGCCATATCCACCCCCCAAGTGTCCTATGACCATCGCCTCACGACGCAAGACGGGCGTACAACAACACGGTTTTAGGTGCAAGGCGCGTTCGAGTCAATAGGGAACGGGCCAGAGGAATGTTGCGGCAAGCCGGCAAGGCAGAGGGTGGCAGCGCCACGCTGAAGTTCCGCAACGGAGACTTCCTCGTGAACGAGTTGCCGCTGCAGTTGCCTGCCGGCGAAGGCGAACACATCTGGCTGGACATCGAGAAGAACGGTGCCAACACCGCCTTCGTCGCCCACCAAGCGGCGTCGTCTGAAGCCGCTGGCAGCCTGCGGCTTGTCATCTTCCGAGTTCGGGGCTCGGGGCGAGCGTGCGCTCAGACTCACGACCCAACTTGGCGCCCATCCTGCGTCGGCTCGGCCAGGTTCCGGGCCTTCATGAGCGACACTTCGTCATCTCGTACCTCGCCGTCCCCTCGCCATGCACAGCCATCCAGCCTTCCGACTTGCCTGGTGCGTATTCGGAGCGGGGGCAGGCATCTCGCTGGCTTTGTACTTGGTCGGCCCGCCTCACGCCACCTTCGTGCTCGCTTCCCTGGGCGGAAGCTCAGTATTCTTGTTCGGGCTGACGCGGGCGCCTGCTGCTCAACTTCGGGCCATCCTGGGCGGCCATCTTGGCGGCGCCTGCATTGGGATTGCGTGCGCGCAGTTTCTGGGTTCCTCACTGGTGGCCTACGCACTGGCTGTGAGCTTGACCCTGGGCTTCATGCTCGTCACGCGGACGGTCCATCCGCCCGCTGGCGCCAACCCCGTCATCATGGTCTATGCCCAGGCGCAGTGGGCTGCGTTGCTCAACCCGGTGCTGCTTGGCGTGCTTTGCCTCATTGGGGTGGCCGTGGTGTGGAGCCGAATCTATCCCGGCCTCGTCCACTATCCCGTGTCACCGCTTGAACCATCACCACCTACGTTGAACTGGGGTGGTTGGCAATAGCCAGGCACTTGCACCGTCCATCAGCGCGTGGCCGCGACCAGATGGTCAGCAAACGCCTTGACCTTGGCAGACGGCCGCCGCTGGCTCGGGCTGATCAAGTGCACAGGGATCGGCGGCGCGGGCCAGTCTGGCAACAACACCTGCAGATCACCGCGCGCCAGTTCTTCTTCAAACAACCAGGTTGGTGAGAATCCGATGCCCATGCCGGACAGAACCGCAGCCCTGATGACCTCGCTGCTGTTGGTTTGAATGTTGCCCTGCGCGCGCACGGTCACCACCGATCCTTCGTCCACCGGCGCGCCCGCGCCAGCAGTGAACGACCAGGCGTTCTGGGTGGCCAGCTCCGTGTAGACGATGCAGTTCATCTGGAGCAGGTCTTCCGGCACTCGGGGGGCTTTCATCCCCTTGGGCAGTGAGCGCAGGTAGTCACGACTGGCCACCACCACCCGTTTGCTGCTGCCGATGCGCCGGGCCACCAGGCTGCTGTCCGAGAGTTCACCGATGCGCACGGCCACATCGATGCCTTGCTCGACCAGGTCGACGAAGCCGTCGTTCAGCCGAAGGTCGATCTTCACGCCCGGATGGGCAGCCAGGAAGCTTTTCACGAGCGGCAGCAGCTTGAGCCGACCGAAGCCGACCGAGGCCGCCACGCGCAGCCAACCCGTGAGCTGTTGCGCTCCTTGGCGCAGGCTGTTCTCGGCCTCTGCGATCTCGGCCACCAAGCGGCGGGCCTGCTCGAAATAGCGCTCGCCTTCCTCGGTCAAGGCCAGTGAGCGCGTGGTGCGGCTGAGCAAACGTACACCCAGTTCGCGCTCCAGCGCAGCCACCTGCTTGCTGACCGCGCTCTGGGTGGTGTTCGTCTCACGGGCCACGGCCGAGAAGCTGCCGCTCTCGACCACGCGCACAAAGGTCTGCATGGCAGTCAGGCGGTCCACGAGGGTTCCTCATTCATTCTATATTGGACTGGATGTTAGTTCGAATGACGATCTAGTGCGATCGATCAGCATCAATCAAAGTTCAATCCATCGCAACGCGATTCACCTCAATCCCTCGACCTTCGGAGAACTGCCATGACCACCATCAATGTCCCCACCCGTGACCAAGTGTCCCCCGCCAACCAAGCCCTGTTCGACACCCTGAAGCAGGGCTTGGGGATGGTGCCCAATCTGTACGCCACGCTGGCCCTCTCAGAGCATGCCTTGAGCAACTATCTGGCCTTCCAGAACGCCAAGAGCAGCCTCAACGGCAAGGCCCGCGAGGTGGTCAACCTCGTCGTCAGCCAGGTCAACAACTGCCAGTACTGCCTGTCGGCCCACACCGTCATCGGCGGCATGGTCGGCTTCAAGCCCGAGCAGATTCTGGAGATCCGCCGCGGCGGCGCCTCGTTCGACGCCAAGCTGGACGCGTTGGCCAAGTTGGTGAAGAACATCGCCACCGAGCGCGGCCATGCGGATCCGGCCCGCGTTCAGGCCTTCTTTGACGCCGGCTGGACGCAGGAGAACCTCGTCGACGCCATCGTCGTCATCGGCGACAAGACGGTCACCAACTACCTGCACGGCAGCACGCAAGTGCCCGTGGACTTCCCTGCTGCTCCGGCGCTGACGAACTGACCGGAATCCGAACCAGCGCACCACCGCCAGGAATGCCCACCATGAACGCCGCCAACCCTGCGCTTCCCATGACCACCGCCGCCGGCGATTCCACCAAGCTCCTGGCCGGCGTGGCCGTGGGGCTGCTGGCGGCCAGCATCGGTGCGCTCTACACCGTGTTCGCCCGCTGGGGCATTGCACATGGGTTGCAGTCGCCTGACCTCACTGTGCTGCGCTTCGGCGTGGCCGGTGTGCTGACGCTGCCGGTGTTGTGGTGGGCCTGGCGGCGCGATGCAGCGCAGTTCACCACCCGCTGGCGGGTGTGGGCGCTGGTGGCGTTGCTGGCGGGCACGCCGTTTGGTCTGCTGATGTTCGGCGCCTTGCAGTTTGCTCCCGCCAGCCATGCGGCCGTCTTCCCGTTCACGGCAATGAGCCTGATGGGCATGCTTCTGGGCGCCGTGGTGCTGGGCGAACAGCTCAGCCGACGCAAGCTGACGGGCATCGGCGTGGTGCTTCTGGGACTCGTTCTGGTGTCGGGCGTCGACGCCGCCAGCTTCACGGCGCGTGCCGTCTTGGGCGACCTGATGTTTCTGGCTGCGGGCACCTTGTGGGCCTGCTTTGGCATCCTGCTGCGTCAACACCGCCTGGACCCATTGCTGGCCACGGCCGTGGTGTCGCTGTCGGCGTTGTTGACTTATGTGCCGGTCTACTTCCTGTCGATTGGCATCGATCGGCTGATGGCGGTCCTGCCCCAGGTCTTCTGGACCGAGGTGCTGGTGCAGGGCGTGATCGCCGGCGCCGGGACCTTGTTCACCTACGCCAAGATGGTGTCGCTCCTGGGGCCGGGCCGGGCAGCCATCTTCCCGGCTTTGGCGCCGGGCTTGGCGGCTCTGATGGCCTGGCCGGTCCTGGGGCATGTGCCGACCGGTGCAGAGGCCGCCGGTCTGGCCGTGGCCATGGCTGGTCTGATCCTTGCCGTCACAGCGCCGGCTTTGCGTGGACGACAGCGAGGCGACCTCGAAGCGCTGGCCCGTGCCATCCAGCAGCTGTCGAGCCTGGGGGACGGATCACACGCGGACGTGCAGGAGGCCGAGATCAACCCGCTGCTGGTACTGGCCGAGGGCCAGGGTGTGCTGGCGGTCGATGCGCTGGTGATGCGCTCTGCGGCATCCTGACGCCGATCATTCGCGTGTCAACCCGGCGCGCGCTCGGCCGCGAACCGCAGCTGCAGTTCGTCGCGCAGGCGGCGCCGTAGCAGGGCCTGGCGGCTGCGGCGCAACTGGTCCTCTGTGACTGGCTGCCAGGGCGATACGCTGATCTTCTGACCGGTCTCGTCGACGGCCACCATCGTGAAGAAGCAGCTGTTGACGTGCCGTACCTGCTGCGTGCGGATGTTCTCGGCCAGCACCTTGATGCCGATCTCCATCGATGACTTGCCGACGTGGTTGACCGATGCCAGGAAGGTCACCAGCTCACCGACATGGATGGCCTGGCGAAAAACGACCTGGTCGACGCTGACCGTGACCACGTAGGCTCCGGCATAGCGACTGGCGCAGGCATAGGCCACCTGGTCCAGGAACTTCAGCAGCGTGCCGCCGTGCACGTTGCCGGAGAAGTTGGCCATGTCGGGCGTCATCAGCACCGTCATCCTCAGCTCGTGCGACGACGGAACAGAGGCCGGCAGCTCGTGCACGGTGCTCATGCTACGGATGCGCGGCGGGAAGCTCCAGGCCGCTGGCCCGTATCGCTTCGGCGGCGAGGGGCGTGGCCAGGTAGGCTACGAACTGTTGGGCGGCCCGCATGTTCACGGCCCTGGCAGATACCGCCGCAGACGCCACGCTGGCCTTCTGCACGCTGTCCGGCATCGGACCCACCACCGTGATGCCCGATTCGAGGTACAGCTCGCTGATCTGCTGGATGCCCACTTCGACATCGCCGTCGGCAATGGCGGCTCCGACGAACTTGCGGCCCAGCACGACGTGGCACTTGTGCTGCACCTGGCTGGCAATGCGGTTGAAGGCACCCTTGAGGATGCCGGTGGTCAGGACCTTGAGTTCGCTGCCGGGGCTCATGGTCACACCCGCTCCAGGATGACGGCGATGCCCTGGCCGACGCCGATGCACATGGTGCAAAGCGCATACCGACCACCACTCTTGTGCAGTTGGTTCACGGCCGTGGTGGCCAGGCGGGCACCCGATGCACCCAGCGGATGACCCAGCGCGATGGCGCCGCCGTTGGGATTCACCCGCAAATCGTCGTCGGCGAGGCCCAGGTCGCGCAACACGGCCAGGCCCTGTGCGGCGAAGGCCTCGTTCAGCTCGATCACGTCCAGCTGCGCCAGGCTCAGGCCGGCCAGCTGCAGCACCTTGCGCGTGGCCGGCGCCGGGCCCATGCCCATGATGCGCGGCGGCACACCGGCTGTGGCCATGGCCACGACCCGCGCCCTCGGCGTCAGGCCATGGCGCGCGGCTGTGGCCTCGTCGGCCAGCAGCAGCGCGCAGGCACCGTCGTTCACGCCGCTGGCATTGCCGGCCGTCACCGTTCCGTCGGGCCGGACCACGCCCTTGAGCCGGGCCAGCGCCTCCAGCGTGGTGTCGCGCGGGTGCTCGTCGCGGTTCACGATCAGGGCTTCTCCCTTCTTCTGCGGCACGCTTACGGGCACGATCTCGGCGTCGAAGAAGCCGGCCTTCTGCGCAGCAAGCGCCTTCTGTTGCGAGGCCAGCGCCATGCGGTCCTGCGCCTCGCGTTCGATCTTGAAGTCCGTAGCGACGTTCTCGGCCGTTTCCGGCATCGCGTCCACCCCGTACTGCGCCTTCATCAGCTTGTTGACGAAGCGCCAGCCGATGGTGGTGTCGTAAACCGCATTGCTGCGCGAATAGGCGCTTTCAGCCTTGGGCATCACGAACGGTGCGCGGCTCATGCTTTCGACGCCGCCGGCAATCATCAACCCGGCCTCGCCGCTCTTGATGGCGCGGGCTGCCGTGCCCAGCGCGTCCAGGCCCGAACCGCACAGGCGGTTGACCGTGGAGCCTGGCACCTCCAGCGGCAGGCCGGCCAGCAGCGCACTCATGCGCGCGACGTTGCGGTTGTCCTCGCCGGCCTGGTTCGCACAGCCATAGATCACGTCGGTCACGGCCTGCCAGTCGACGTTCGGGTTGCGCGCCATCAGCGCGGTCAGGGGCACGGCGCCCAGATCGTCGGCGCGGACGCTGGCGAGGGTGCCACCGTAGCGGCCGAAAGCGGTGCGAACGGCGTCGCAGATGAAAGCGTGTCGGGTCATGTGGGCAATGTCTCGCTGTGGGTTAGTGCCCAGATGCGCTTCAGGAGCGCGCGGGCATCGGAGTCGCCGATCACGGGTGCGGCCAGCTCGATCAGCTTGCCTTCCAGATCGGCGTCGGACAGGGGCAGTTCGGGATCGCCCTTGCGGTCGGGTTGCAGCAGCGTCAGCACGCGGCCATCGCACAAGGTGATGGTCACGCGTGCCGCGCGGCGGCCCGGGAAGGCGGCATCGACCTCAGCGTCCAGCGCCTTGCCGATGCGCTGCATCAGCGAGCGCGTGGCCGGGTCGTTCAGCCGCTCGGGTTCGAAAGCCGATAGGCGCACACTGCCGTGCACCAGCGCGCTGGCGACCATGTAGTGCAGGCTGAAGCGGGCTTGGTCGGCGGTTTGCGGGTCGACGTGTGGCGCGATGTCCAGCGTGGGCTGGTACACGCCCAGTTGCACGTCCTGAATGTCGGCGTGCGTAAAGCCGTGCTGCTGTTGCAGTGCCAGCGCGCCATCGATTGCCGCGAACGTGTGGCCGCAGCCGATGTGGTTCTTGAAGGTCAAGCGCGTGATGTGCCAGTCGCTGCCGAGCGTGGCACCGATCTGCGACCACTCGGGGCCGTTGCTCATCGCGTGGCCGAGGCCACAAACGCCTTCCAGCACGTCGAGCGAACTGCGCATGCCGCGGGCTGCCAGTTGGGCCGCCAGCACCCCGGCCTCGGCAGCGCGGCCCGCGTGCAGCGGCTTGGCCATGGCCTCGGTTCGGAAGGCCTGCTGCAGCCCGGCAGTGAAGGTGGCGGCCAGCGCCAGCGCGTGCGCGTAGGCGTCTTCGTCCAGGCGCAGCAGGCTCGCCGCCGCCGCGGCTGCACCGAAGCTGCCCATCGTCCCGGTGTTGTGCCAGAACTTGTAGTGCGGGCGGCCCATCACCACGCCGATGCGCGTGGAGATCTCGTAGCCCAGAACCACAGCACGCAGAAACGCAGCGCCGGTGGCCTTCGTGGCCTGAGCCGCGGCGAGCGCTGCCGCAATGGTGGCGGCGCCCGGGTGGTACATCGCGTCGCGGAAGCTGTCGTCCACCTCAGCGGCGTGCGCGGCGGTGCCAAGGATCAAGGCCACTGCGCGCGCCGTTCCCGCGCGGCCCGAGGCCAGGCGCGCCTCGCCCCGGTCCAGGTCCTCGGACATCACGGCTTCGAGCACACGCACGGCGGGTGTGGCCAAGCCCGGGTACAGCGACGCATACCAGTCCACCACCGCGCGCTGGGCGTGATGCATCACCTCGGGTGGGGTTGCGCGGCGGGACGCTTCGTGGACAAAACGCGCGAAGACTTGTGTAGCCAGCATGTCGGCGGCCTTGGCAGTTGGAAGGGGGGGACGGTCCATGCCCGACCGGGTCAGTGACCCGGCCTGGCGAAGGGCTTCAGAAGGAGTGACGCACGCCGGCCTCAACGCCGGTGGACGTGCCGCCTCCGGCGATGCCGGACGGCCCGCCCGGCACGACGTAGGTGGCGGTGCCCTTGTTGTCAATGCGCGAAACGGTGGTGTACAGCCCGGTGCGCTTGGACAGGTTGTGCACGTAGCCGACACCGATCTGCGTCGCGTCGTTGTCATCGATCACCGTCGCACCCACGCGCCCGCGCAGGTCGGCGCGGTTCCAGGAAAGCTTCAGCTCACCGCTGGCGCCAAGCGGCACGACGCCCGCCAGCAACAGGATCGATTGCTTGGCCTCGCTGTAGCCGAAGTTGCGGTAGGCACCCGTCAGGCGCACGCCGGCCAGCGTGGCATGGCCGCCGATCACCGAATCCTTGATCGGACCGGCCAGCGTCAAGTTGTTCTCGCTGTGTGTGTGCGCAGCCGACACGCCGTAGCTCGCGGTCGCAAACCCGAGCCGCAGGCCCAGCACCTTGTGCTGACCGTTGGCGGCCGTGCCGCCCTCGCGTGCCGCGACCATCAAGCCGCCTTCGATCCCCCCCAGGTCGGATGGCAGCAGGTACTGGATCGCATTGCTCGAGCGCACCGTGGTGTTGCCGCCCGAACCGAAGGCCGAGCGGATCGGTCCCACCGGGGTGGCGCTGACGAAGATGTTGGCACCTGCGACGCCGACATAGCTGAACGGGTCGTAGCGCCCCCAGTTGGAGTAGGTCGGCACGAAGTCACGACCCAGGCGAACTTCGCCCAGCGACTTGCTGACCAGGCTCACGGTGGCTCGCCGGTCCCAGAACTGCGTCGCCGAGGCTGGGCTGCCGGTGTCCAGCAGGATGCCGTGCTCCAGGTGGAAGCCGGCAGACAGACCCTGGCCCAGGTCTTCCGTGCCGCGGAAACCGAGTCGGCTCGTCGAGTTGGCCCCGTTGACGAGCGACTTGTCCGACCCGAGGCCCTCGTTGCTCACATCGCGCATCGCCAAATCGACGATGCCGAACACGGTCACGCTCGATTGCGCCTGCGCGCAGGGTGCGGCCAGCGTCGTGGCCATGCCGGCCAGGGCCAGAGCCTTCAGGTGTCGGGAGGTGGCCTTGTATTTCACGTTTGTCTCCTGGGGATGGGTGGGAAATCGAATGACACGACCGATCCGCCTGCTGGCCAGACCGGCTGTGATGGTGTGAGGACGGGCCTGCTTCGTCAGGCCTTGCTGTCGAGGAGGTGACGGAGATCGCCGCGCATGAATCCCGGGCCGCTCCATGTCGCCAGTGCGTCCAGATCGGTTTGCAGCAAGTCAGCACCCCGCTCACGGGCCCAGAACACGGGCCCGCCTTCCCAGCGCGGGAAGCCGTAGCCGTTGACCAGCACAACGTCCACATCGGTGGCGCGCTCGGCCACGCCTTCGGCCAGCAGCAGCGCGGCTTCGTTGACCAGCGTCAGCATCACCCGGCGCTGGATCTCCTCGATGCCCACCTCACGGGACGTGATGCCCTTGTCGCGGCGCGCACCGGCAATCAATTCGGACACCACGGGATCCACCTGTGGTCGGGATGTGCCTTCGGCGTAGCGGTAGTAGCCAGCGCCCGTCTTGCGACCCAAGCGACCCGCTTCGCACAGGCGATCGGCGATCTGCACATAACGCGCCGCCGGGTCGCGGGTGGCCGCTTGCGCTTGACGCATGCGCCAGGCGATGTCCAGGCCCGACATGTCGGCCACGGCGAAGGGGCCCATCGCAAAGCCGAAGGCTTCCAGTGCAGCGTCGATCTGCTCGGGAGCTGCGCCCTCCTCCACCATGAATTCGCACTGACGCCGGTACGCGGCATACAGGCGGTTGCCCACGAAGCCGAAGGCGTTGCCGGTCAGCACAGGCAACTTCTTCATCTTGCGGCCGAGCGCCAGCCCTGTGGCCAGTGCGTCGGCCGCAGAGGCTTGACCGCGCACGACTTCCATCAGCTTCATCACATTGGCCGGGCTGAAGAAGTGCAAGCCGATGACGTCCTGCGGGCGCGACGTCGCCGCCGCGATCGCATCGAGATCCAGGTAAGAGGTGTTGGAGGCGAGCACCGCGCCCGGCCTGGCCCATTCGTCAATGCGCTGGAAGACCTGCTGCTTGACACCCATCTCCTCGAACACCGCCTCGATGATCAGGTCCGCCTCGGCAATGCGCGGCCAGTCGAGGCTCGCGCTCAAGCGGGATTCGCAGTCCGCAGCCGCCGCTGCCGGGGTCTTGCCGCTCTTCACGCGGCTGGCGTAGTGCTCGTGGATACGGCTCGCACCACGGTCCAGCGCAGCGGCCTCCTGCTCCAGCAACAACACCTCGTAGCCCGCATCCAGCGCGGCGATGGCGATGCCGGAGCCCATGGTGCCAGCGCCGATGACGGCGATGCGCCGGATGTCGCGCGGCTTCGCAGCGTCCAGTGAAGGATGCTTGGCGCTGTCGCGTTCAGCAAAGAACTGGTGGCGCAATGCGAAGGCTTCTCGTGATACGCGCAGGCGCTGGAAGACGGCGCGCTCGTCGGCCAGACCGTCGTCGACGGGCACTGTGGCGGTGGCCACGATGACATCGATGGCGGCCTGCACCTGCGGTCGGCGCTTGCCAGCCTTGAGGGCCGCAGCGGCGGCCGTGGCGATCGCGTCCTCATCCGCCGCGGGCACAGCCTGGCCGCGTACCCGCTGCTTGCGGCCCGCCATCTGGCGTGCATGCGCCACGGCGTCAGCACGCAGGTCAGACGTCGCTTCTGCATCGATCAGCCCCAAGGCCAGGGCAGCCGCGCTGCCGACACGCTCGCCAGCGCAGATCATGGCGATGGCGCGCGGAATACCCACGATGCGAGGCAGGCGCTGCGTGCCGCCGGCGCCGGGAATGATGCCCAAGGTCACCTCGGGCAAGCCCACCACCGTGCCGGGGGCGGCGATGCGGGCGTCGCACCCCAGTGCAAGCTCGAAGCCACCGCCCAACGCCGCGCCATGCAACGCGGCCACCACTGGCTTGTCGCAGGCCTCGATGGCCTGGATCACACTGGGCAGCTGCGGTTCGGCCAGCGGCTGGCCGAACTCTCGCAGATCGGAGCCCGCGATGAAGGTGTTGCCGGCGCCGATCAGCACCGCGCCGCGCAGGCTGTCGTCGGCCCTCACGGTGGCGATGGCGCCCATCAGGCCTTCACGCACCGCTGCCGAACCGGCATTGATCGGCGGGTTGTCGATGACGATGACGGCGATGTCGCCATCGCGCTCCAGGCGCACGCGTTGCTGTTCCATCTGTGACTCCTCAGGCCAGCACGACCACGCCGTCGGCCGCGCGCACGCCCTTCCCTTGCGGCAGCACGAAGACCGGGTTGATCTCGGCTTCGACCAGGCGCTCGCCCAGTTGTGCAGCCATGCGCGAGAAGGCAACGATGGCATCGACCAAGGCGTCAACATCCGCCTTGGGGCGACCCCGGAACCCGTCCAGCAGCGGCCAGGTTTTCAGCGACTTGGCCATGTCCAAGGCGTCGCTGCGGCTCAGCGCGCCAAGCCCATGGGCGTCCGCCGGCAGCAAGCGCATCGTCGTGTCCTTGAACAGTTCTGCGGTGATCCCCCCCATGCCCAGCAGGATGGCCGTGCCCAAGGGATCGCGGTGCATGCCCAGGATGAACTCCGTGCCACCGCTGACCATTTGCTGCACCAGGTAGCGCTGCGGGCGCACACCGGCCTTGGCCTCGACCTCGGCGGCCATGTGGGTGAGGCGCGAGCCGACCGAGTCGGCGGTCAGACCCACCGCCACGCCTCCGACATCGCTCTTGTGCGTGATCTGCGACGAGAGGATCTTCAGCACCACGCGTCCACCGTCCGAACCGGCCAAGTCACGCGCTGCGGCTTCGGCCTCGGCCGGCGAGCTGACGATGACTTCAGCCGCGCAGGGAACGCCGAATCGGGCGAAGAGCTGCTTGGCCTGGGCTTCGTCCAGAGAGCCGGCAGCAAAGTCATCGGCGGCCACGGCGGGCAACGCGGGCAGGGCCTCATCGGGGGCCACGAAGTGGCTGGCCTGGCGCATGGCACCCAATGCGGCGGTGCAACTCTCTGCCGCGGCAAACGCAGGCACGCCACGCTGCGTCAGCAACGCCCCGATCTCCGGCGCATGCGGGCTGACATAGGCCATCACCGGCTTGTCGGTCAGCGGCAGGCAGTCTTGGATGGCACCGGCCATCAGCTCGGGCTGCGCCAGGCTGGACGAGCCGACGATGATGGTCAATGCGTCGTAGCTCGGGCTTGCGAGCAGCGCGGTAATGGCGCCGCGCAGCAGGTCCGGCCGCAGGCCCGCCAGCGTCACGTCGATGGGGTTGCGATCCAGCACCGCCTCGCTGCCGGTCTGCAGTGCGCGCAGCGCTTCGGCCGTGGCGGCATCGGGTGCCGGCGTCTCGAAGCCGTGCAGGCCGAGGTCGTCACTGACCAGCGTGCCAGCGCCGCCGGTGGAGGTGAGGATGGCCACGCGGTTGCCACGCAGCTTGCGGCCCGTGGCCAGTGCCACGGGGATGTCCAGCAGGTCGCTGAAGCTCTGCGCGCGGATCACGCCGGTCTGGCGGAACAGCGCGTCGTACATGCGGTCGGCGCCGGCCATCGCGCCGGTGTGCGACACGGCAGCGGCGGCGCCGGCTTCGGAGCGGCCGATCTTGAACGCGACGACGGGCTTGCCGGCTCGCGCGGCTTTCAATGCCGCAGCGCGGAATTTCTGCGGGTTGCGCACCGTCTCGACATAGAGGGCGATGACCTTGGTGGCTTCGTCGTCGGCCAGGTGGTCGATGAAGTCGGCCAGTTCCAGGTCGACCTCGTTGCTGGTCGAGATCAGTTTGGACAGGCCGACGCCGCGCGCCGAGGCGCGCGACAGCAGCGAGCCGAGGATGCCACCGCTCTGCGACACGACACCGATGCCGCCCACCGGGAAGTGGTCCATCTCCAGCGCGCCGGTGGCCGACAGCACGATCTTGTCGGTCAGGTTCACCAGGCCGATGGTGTTCGGGCCCAGGATGCGCATCGAACCCGCGGATTCGATCAGCTGGCGCTGGCGGCGCGCGCCGTCTTCGCCGGTCTCGGTATAGCCGCTGGCCAGCACGATGGCGGCGGCGGTGCCGCGGGCGGCCAGGTCGCGCACGGCAAGGTGGGCACGCTCTGCGCCCAGCAGCACGATGCCCACGTCGGGCACGACCGGCAGCGAGGCGATGTCGGGGTAGCACGGCAGGTCGCCGATGCGGTCGGCCTTCGGGTTCACCGGCAGGATCTGCCCGGCATAGCCGTGCTTCTGCAGGTAGGCCACAGGGCGGCCGGCGGTCTTGGTGGGATCGGCCGAGGCACCGATGATGGCGACGCTGCGCGGCTGCAGCAGGCGGGAGATGGCGTCCATGATGTTCAAACTTTCGTGGCGGGCGCGGACTTGGACAGGAAGGCCATGACCGATTCGCGGTGTTCGGTGCTCGTGTAGCAGATGCCCTGGGCCTGGCTGCCTTGCGCGAAGACGTCGTGCGAGGACAACTCGAAGCTCTGGTTCAGGATGGTCTTGGTCAGCGCCAGCGCCGTGGCTGAGCCCTTGCCAAGCTCGGCGGCCCACGCCTGAGCGTCGGCCAGCAGCGTGTCGCCCGAAGTCTTGCGATCGACGATGCCCAGCTTCACGGCCTCGTCCACGTCGACCTTGCGGCCGGTGAAGATCAGCTCCTTCGCCTTGGCCAGTCCGACACGGCGCGGCAGGAAGTACATGCCGCCGCCGTCGGGAATGATCCCGCGGTGGATGTATGACCAGGTGAAGTTGGCCCACTCGCTGGCGATGATGAAGTCGCAGGCCAGCGCCGTGTCCGCACCCAGGCCCGATGCTGCGCCGTTGACCGCCGCGATCACCGGCTTGGGCATGGTGTGCAGCAGGGCCTGCGTGTGGTGCACGCGCTGCTGGCGGTGCCAGCCGTTGAAGCCCACCTCGCCGGCCGGCGCGTTCATGCGCCTTTCCATGCCGCTGATGTCGCCGCCGGCGCAAAAGCCCTTGCCGGCGCCGGTCAGCACCAGGGCCTTGATGGCCTTGTCGGCAGCGACCCTCTCCAGGGACTCGATGAACTCGCTGCGCATAGCATCGCTCATCGCGTTGCGCTTGTCGGGGCGGTTCAGGGTGATCGTCGCGATCGCGGATTCGACCTTCAGGTCGATGAATGTGAAGCTCATGGCGTTCTCCGAAAGAGGTGCTGCAGCGTGCGTGGGGATCAGTCCGGCTTGATGTTGTTTTCCTTGACGATCTTTCTCCAGCGGGCCTCTTCGGCCTTCACGTAGCGGTCGAGCTCGGCGGGGTCGCTGGCCACGACAGACAGGCCTTCCTGTTCGATCTTCTTGGCGAACTCCGGGGCGTGCGCGGCCTTCTTGGCCGCGGCAGTCAGCTTCGCAATCACGTCGGACGGCGTTCCAGCCGGCGCATACAGGCCGTACCAGCTTTCGACCTGGTAGCCCGGCACGTCCTGGGCGATGGGCGGCACGCCCTTGAATGCATCTGAAGGCGTCGCCGTGGTGACGCCGATGGCGCGCAGCTTGCCGCTGTCGACGAAGGTCGACACCGCAGCGGCCGTGCCGAAGATCATGTCCACTTGGCCGCCCAGCAGGTCGGTGATGGCCGGGCTGGCGCCACGGTAGGGCACGTGTGTCATCTCGACCTTGGCGAGGTTGGTGAACATCTCGCCGGCCAGATGGGCGGATGTGCCGTTGCCCTGCGAGGCGTAGTTCAGCTTGCCCGGTTCGGCCCTGGCAGCCGCCAACAGGTCCTTCACCGACTTGTACGGGCTGTCGGCGCGAACGACCAGCACGTTCGGCCCCTTGCCGATCAGCGTGATCGGGGCGAAGGCCTTCTCGGCGTTGAAGGGCAGCTTCGGCACCATGCTGGGATTGACGGCGTGCGCGAAGGTTGCGATGACGATGGAGTACCCGTCGGGCGGGCTCTTGGCGACGCTGTCGCTTCCGATGATCGTGCCGGCACCGGGCTTGTTGTCGATGATGACCTGCTGCCCGAGTTCCTTGCCCATGCCGACCGCCAGCGTGCGGGCGACCAGATCGGTGCCGCCGCCGGGGGCAAATGGAACCACCAGGCGAATTGGTTTGTCGGGGTAAGCGGCGACGGCGTGCGTCGAGGTCAGGGCCGCAGTAGCGCAGACGAGGGCGGCGAGTTGCCGCAGAACGATGGGGGATGCGATCACGTTGTCTCCTTGGGTCTTGCGGAGGGTGGTCCGCTTGGCTGTAGGCGGCAAACTCGTGCGCTGCCGGCTTGAAGAGAAGCATAGGGAAAGCAGCCTGGGAATACACTGTCACAATTCCGCCCAGTGGAATTGAACCAAGGGTTTGCCCGATGCCTCAAACATCCTCAACTGGCAGGCGCCGGGCTGCCGGCACATCGCCCGCGAACCGTTCGCTCGAGCGCGGCGTCGAAATCCTGCGTGCTTTCCGGCAGGGGTCCGAGTTGCTGGGAAACGGCGAGCTGGCAGAGCGCACTGGACTGCCGAGATCTACGGTAAGTCGGTTGACACAGACGCTGGTCGGTCTGGGCATGCTGCAGAACGAAGTGGCCGTACGCGCCTACCGGCTGGCACCCGCCGTGCTAAGCCTGGCGCATGCGATGCGCACTGGTTCCCGCGTGCTGGCCGTGGCAGCGCCCTTGATGCGCAGGCTTGCTGAGCGCGACCGCATCAACGTGGGACTGGCTGCGCCGGACCGCGATGAGATGGTCTACCTCGAATCGATCCGGTACGCACGTCGGGTGGCCTTCCGCAGTGTCGTGTCCGGGCAGCGCGTGCCGATGGAGCTGACATCGCTTGGTCGCGCGTACCTGTCCACACTTCCGACGGCTGCGCGCGATGCACTAGAAGCCGTATTCAGGCGCCGTCGCCCGCGGTCGTGGAACGAGCTGAGTGCGGAGATCGACGCCGCGCTGGCATCGATCAAAGGAGCCGGCTTCTGTGCTGCCTCCTGGCAGCCCGAGGTCATCGCCGTGGCGGCTCCGCTGATCACTTCCGACATGGCCTACGCGGTCAACGTCAGTGTCCTGACGACCGATCCCTACGACGAGGTCGTCCACCGCCTCGCGCCCAAGCTGCTCACTTTGCGCGACGACATCCAGTTCGCCCTCGAACGCGCAACGGACGCGGCTTCGCTTTGATCAACGCAGATCAGGACCAAGGGCGTCAACGCGCGACTGCAAGCGATGCAACGAAACCGACCGCCACCTCCAACCTCGGCCGATCGACGTCGGCTTTGAGGCAGAGTGACGAGCGTCGGCTCGTGGCCGGGTGCCGGTACTGACGAAAGGCCGCTTCCCGGCAAACCAGCCGCGATGGAATGGTCTGCGCGCGGGCAACGACACTGGCACGCGCGGGCCAGTCGCAACAACTCATGCACACCATCGTTCGACCCTGTGGCGCGGCCCTCGCCAGGTGCTTGTCGGTTCTTTTGCGCCAGAGCAAACCATCTGGCGCCCTGCGGACAGCATGGAACGGATCAATCGTTCCAGCATTCGGGTCAGGGGAGAATCATGGTCTGGACGGCCCCTGTCGCTGGACAACCTGTCCTTCTCGACAGAAGGTGCCGTCAAACCTCTCATGACCGACCCTCAATACACGACCCTGCCGCAGTGGCCCAACGCTTATCCGGCCAGCGGTGCCAGTGCCACGCTGAAGTTCCTCAATGAAGACTTCATCGTGACCGAACTGCCGCTGCAGCTGCCTGCCGGCGAAGGCGAACACATCTGGCTGGACATCGAGAAGAACGGTGCCAACACCGCCTTCGTCG
>CALRVU010000019.1:0-16853 GCA_943371685.1 Bordetella parapertussis
TGGGACGGCGAAGCCGTGCGACCGCTGGCCGCCTGGGTGGATGGCGGCGAACCCGCCTGGATCAAGGAGGCGTCATGAGTCCGTCGTTGGCCGCCTGGGCCCCGCTGCTGCCCGTCGCCATGATCGGCACCGATCGCCAGACCAGCCCCTTGCCGGCCTGGCCCGGCGAGGTGGGCGCGACCGTGGCGGCATTGGCCAGCGCACAGCGGCCCGCCAACACTTCGCCCGACATCAACCAGACCGCCGCTGACGTGCTGCGCGCCGCAGGCATCCTGACGGTCTGCGGCCTGGCAGGTGCGCGGCCTGCCACACGCCCTGCCAGCCCGCAGGCGGCGGCCGGCGTCGACACCCTGCCCGTGGCGGACGACCCCACCCTGTCGCGCTGGCTCGGGTGGGCCCTGCGCGAAGGCCCTGAACGCCTGCAGCAGATGGTCTTCCAGCGCCTCGCCCGGGCCGGGCTGCGCTTGCCCCATGCGCTGCTGCCCACCGCGCTGGAGCTCGCGCGGGCCTCGCTGGCGTCACGCGCGCTGATCCAACCCCTGCTGGGCGAGCGCGGCGTCTGGCTGGCGCGCCAACGCGAGGCGTGGCAGTTCGCGGCCGGCGTCGTCGCCCATGACGAACTCGACCCGCGCTTGTGGGAAGAAGGCACGCTGGATCAGCGCAAGGCCTTCCTCGCCAGCGAGCGCCAGCGCGATCCGCAGGCTGCCCGCGCCCGCCTGAGCGCTGCCCTGCCCGAACTGCCAGCCAAGGAGCGCGCCGAGCTGGCGCGCGGGCTGGCGGTGGGGCTCGGCCTGGACGACGAGCCGCTGCTCGACCAGTTGCGCGTCGACCGCGGCCAGGACGTGCGCGCCGTCGCGCTTGAACTGATCTTGCGCCTGCCCGATGCCGCGCACCCGCGACGGGCGGCCGAGCGCGTCGCGGCGCTGATGTCCCGCGGCTCGCTGCTGACGGGCCGGCGCTGGCAGATCGACCCGCCTGCCGAACCCGGCGCCGACTGGAAGGCCGACCAGCTTGAAGCCACGGTGGGCATGGCCCACATGGGTGAACGCGCCTGGTGGCTGTACCAGCTGGTGCGCCAGGTGCCGCTGGGCTGGTGGCCCGTGCACACGGGCCTGAGCATCTCCCAGCTGGCCGCCTGGGCCGACGCCAGCGAATGGGGCGAAGCGCTGTGGATGGGCTGGCGCGATGTGCTGCGGCATGCGCCGGACATCGCCTGGGCCGAGGCCCTGCTGGCCGAGTGGCCGGCCACCGTCGGGCCGCGCGCCGTCAAGGGCACCGCGCCGCGCTCGGTGCTGGGCGACCGTGACTGCGTGCTGTGGATGGTCTCGCCCCAGGTTCGCGAACGCTATTTCGAGGCGCAGCTGAAATCCGCCGAGGCGCCATTGGCCAGCAACCTCTGGGCCATCGCCGAAGGCTGCCGGGTCGGCGAACAGGTCTCGGCTCGCCTGTCCGCGCTCATCGTCCAGCGCGTCAAGCAAGTGCTGGCCCTGAGCCCCGGCCCCGGCCCCGGCCCCGGCACCGATGCCACGGCCAACTTCAACCCGACGCTGGCCCTGCAGAGCGCCATCGGCCAGACCTTGCCCTCCCTGTGCTGTGTGCTGCCCCTGGCGGCACTCGCCGACTTCCATGACTGGCCGGTCTCACCCACCGAGCCGGCGGCCGTCGGCCGCGGCCGCCATGAAGGCCACCAGATCCTCCAGGCGCGCCGCGCCCTGGACGCCCATCTCCCTTGACCCGACCCACACCATGACCGCACCGACCCCTTCCGTGATGCGCCAGCACGCCGAACAGCAGTTCGCCGAAGAGCTGGCCGAACTGCGCCGCCAGGACACGCGCGCCCGGCCCGGGAACTGGGTGTTGTCGCCCTGGGCCGTGGTGCGCTACCTGATGGGCGGCACGCTGGAGAACGGCTTCGAGGTCAGCCCCAAGTACATCGGCGATGCGCGGCTGATGGAGATCGCCGTCGCCACCATCGCGACCGACCGCGCGCTGCTGCTCTACGGCGTGCCGGGCACCGCCAAGTCATGGGTCTCCGAGCACCTGGCCGCCGCCATCAGCGGTGACTCCACGATGCTGATCCAAGGCACCGCCGGCACCAGCGAAGAGCAGCTGCGCTACGGCTGGAACTATGCGCAGCTGCTGGCCAACGGGCCGTCCGAGAAGGCGCTGGTGCCCAGCCCGCTGATGAACGCCATGCGCCTGGGCAAGATCGCCCGCGTTGAAGAGCTCACCCGCATCCCGGCCGACGTGCAGGACTGCCTGATCACCGTGCTCTCAGAAAAGACCCTGCCGATCCCGGAGCTGGGCGCCGAGGTGCAGGCGGTGCGCGGCTTCAGCGTGATCGCCACGGCCAACAACCGCGACAAGGGCGTCAACGAGCTGTCGGCGGCCCTCAAGCGCCGCTTCAACACGGTGGTGCTGCCGGTGCCGGCCAGCGAGGACGATGAGATCGCGATCGTGGTCAAGCGCGTGGCCGAGATGGGCGTGGCGCTGCAGCTGCCGGCCGAGCCACCAGCGCTCAAGGAGGTCAAGCGGATCGTGCAGATCTTCCGCGAGCTGCGCAGCGGCAAGACCGCCGACGGCAAGACCCAGGTCAAGTCGCCCAGCGCCACGCTGTCCACCGCCGAGGCCATCTCCGTCATCAACAGCGGCATGGCACTGGCCGGGCATTTTGGCGACGGGGTGCTGCGCCCCCACGACATGGCCTCCGGCCTGATCGGTGCCGTCATCAAGGACCCGGTGCAGGACCAGGTGGTGTGGAACGAGTACCTGGAGACCGTCGTCAAGGAGCGCGACGACTGGAAGGACCTGTACCGCGCCTTCCGCGAGCTGTCCTGAGGCCGGTGGTACGTCCATGAGCGATCACGACGACGCCGTCGCCGACCCGCCGCCGGAGGCCGCCGCCGAGCGGCGCCGGGCCCCCGCTGCGCCGCACTGCTTCGGCATCCGCCACCACGGCCCCGGCTGCGCGCGCAGCCTGATGCGGGCCTTGGCCGAGCTGCAGCCCGATTGCGTGCTGATCGAAGGACCGCCCGAAGCCGATGCCTTGCTGGCCTGGGTGCTGGACGAGGCCATGGCACCGCCGGTGGCGCTGCTGGGCTACTGCCCGGACGAGCCGCAGCTCGCCGTCTATCATCCATTCGCCACCTTCTCGCCAGAGTGGCAGGCCTTGCGCTGGGCGGCTCAACATGGCGTTCCAGTGCGCTTCATCGACCTGCCCTTGGCCCATGAGCTGGCCATGGAGAAGGCCGCGCGCGATGCCAGGCGCGCGGCCGCTGAGGCCCCAGCGCTTGACGCCGAAGCGCCTCAGCCGTCAGATGCCTCCCTGATCGAAGCCGCGCCCGAACACCGCGACCCGCTGACCTGGCTGGCCCGGGCCGCCGGCTATGACGACGGCGAGTCCTGGTGGAACCACATGGTCGAGGAGCGGGCCGACGGCACCGAGCTGTTCGACGCCATCGCCACCGCGATGACCACGCTGCGCGCCGAGATCGGCGACCTGCATCCGTCCCCCGAAGCCGCCCACCGCGAGGCCTTGCGCGAGGCGCACATGCGCCAGTGCATCCGCGCCGCGCAAAAGGACGGCCACGAACGCATCGCGGTGGTCACCGGCGCCTGGCACCTGCCCGCCCTGCGCGAGAACATCACCGCCAAGGCCGACGCTGCCTTGCTCAAAGGCCTGCCCAAGGTCAAGGTGGCCTCCACCTGGGTGCCCTGGACCTACCGCCACCTCACGCGGGCCAGCGGCTATGGCGCGGGCATCGCGTCGCCGGGTTGGTATGAGCACCTCTGGCATACCCACGACATCCCCGATCGCCGGGCCATTGGCTGGCTGGCCCGCGTGGCGCGCCTGATGCGCGAGCGAGAGCTTGACTGCTCATCAGCCCACCTGATCGAGGCGGCGCGGCTGGCCCAGACGCTGGCGGCGCTGCGCGAGCGCCCGGCGCCCGGCCTGCCTGAGCTGGACGAGGCCTGCCGCAGCGTGCTGACGCTGGGCGACGACACGGTGCTGCAGTTCATCCGCGACGCCCTGGTGGTGGGTGACCACCTCGGCGCTGTGCCGTCGTCCGTGCCCACCGTGCCGCTGCAACGCGATGTGGACGCCCTGCAGAAGCGCCTGCGGCTCAAGCCCGAGGCGCTGCACAAGCTGCTCGATCTGGACCTGCGCAACGCCAATGACCTCGCCCGCAGCCACCTGCTGCATCGGCTGGCGATCCTGGACGTGCCGTGGGGCAGCCTCACCAAGGTGGGGCACTCGGCACGCGGCACCTTCCACGAGATCTGGAAGCTGCAATGGCAGCCCGAGTTTGCGCTGCGCCTGATCGAGGCCAGCCTGTGGGGCCAGACCGTGGATCAGGCCGCCACGGCCCGGGCCCAGGCGCGCTGCAGCGAGGCTGCCAGCCTGGCGGACCTGTCGGCGCTGGTCGACCAGGCGCTGCTGGCCGACCTGGACCTCGCCGTGGCCACGGCGACCCAGGCACTGGAAGACCGCGCCGCGCTGACCGGCGACGCGGGGCAGCTGCTGGCCACGCTGCCGCCACTGGCCAATGTGTTTCGCTACGGCAATGTGCGCCAGACCGATGCCGCGCTGGTCGCCCATGTGCTGGACGGCCTGGCACTGCGAGCCGCCATCAGCCTGCCCGTGGCCTGCGGGGGCCTGGACGACAGCGCCGCCGAGACGCTGCGCACCCTGGTGCTGGCCGCCCACGCGGCCATCGGCCTGCGCGACAGCGAGGAGGCCAACGCCGCCTGGCGTCGCGCCCTCACGCTGGTGGCGGACCAAGCCGGCGCGCATCATCTGCTCAAGGGCCTGGCCGGCCGGCTGCTGCTCGACGCGGGCGACTGGGCGCCCGTCGACGCGGCCCGGGCGATGTCCTTGAACCTGTCCGCTGGCGCCGAACCCGCACACGCTGCCGCCTGGCTGGAGGGCTTTCTCAACCGCAATGCGGTGGTGCTGCTGCACGACGCCACGGTCTGGGCACTGGTCGACGAATGGCTGGCGGGTCTGACGGACGAACACTTCATCCGCGTGCTCCCGCTGGTGCGCCGCACTTTCTCGGCGTTCGCCGCCAGCGAGCTGCGCGACCTGTCGGTCAAGGCCATCAAGACGCCTGGCGCCACGCAAGCCGCCGCGGCGCCCGCAGGCGGCGGCACCGGCCTGCTGGCCGACTGGGATGCCGCCCGCGCGTCCCTGCCCCTGCCCTTGCTGCGCCAGCTGCTGGGCATCCCACCCCTGCCCACTGCCGCTGGAGTAGACCCATGAACCCGATCCAGGATCGCGAACGGCTGGCGCGCTGGCGCCTGGTCATCGGCAAAGAGGCCGACGCCGCCTGCGGAGGACTGACCGGCCCGGCCGTGGAAATGGACCAGGCCTTGACGGCGCTCTACGATGTGCAGGGCCAGGCCGGTGGCATGGGCGCGAGCAAGCCGCGTGGCGGGCGGGGCGGATCCCAGCCCAGCGTGGCGCGCTGGCTGGGCGACATCCGCAAGTACTTTCCGAGCTCGGTGGTGCAGGTGATGCAGCACGACGCGCTGCAGCGACTGAACCTGCGCGAGATGCTGCTGCAGCCCGAGATGCTGCGCAGCGCCCAACCTGACGTGCACCTGGTCGCCAGCCTGATCGCCCTGTCGCATGTGATCCCGGCCGGCACCAAGGACACGGCGCGGATGGTGGTCCAGCGCGTGGTCGACGACCTGATGAAGCGGCTGGAGGATCCGATGCGCTCCGCGATCAGCGGCGCGCTGGACCGCAGCCAGCGCAACCGGCGGCCGCGCCATGCCGAGATCGACTGGCATCGCACCATCAAGGCCAACCTCAAGCATTGGCAGCCCGAGTACCGCACGGTGGTGCCCGAGACGCTGCACGGCTACGGCCGCAAAGCGCGCAAGCCGCAGCGCGAGATCATCCTGTGCGTGGACCAGAGCGGCTCGATGGCCAACTCGGTCGTCTACTCGAGCATCTTCGGCGCGGTGATGGCGTCACTGCCGGCGGTGGCCACCAAGCTGGTCGTGTTTGACACCAACGTCGTCGACCTGTCCGACCAGCTCGACGACCCGGTGGAGCTGCTTTTCGGTGTGCAGCTGGGTGGCGGCACCGACATCAACGGTGCCGTCAGCTACTGCCAGACCCTGATCCGCGAGCCGCGCAACACCATCTTCGTGCTGATCTCGGACCTGTACGAAGGCGGTGTCGAAGCCAGCTTGCTGCGCCGCGCGGCCGATCTGGTCGACAGTGGTGTCCAGTGCATCACCTTGCTGGCGCTCAGCGATGAAGGCCGGCCCGCCTACGACCACGCGCTGGCCGCCAAGCTCGCCACCCTCGGCATGCCGTCCTTCGCCTGCACGCCCGACGCCTTCCCCGCCCTGATGGCCGCCGCCATCCGCCGCGACGACGTGGCCGCCTGGGCAGCGGCCAACGGGATGGTCAACAGCCCGAATGCGCGCTGATCCATGAAGCTAGGCGTGCCCTGCATATTGCGCCGGGCGCCATCGACCTCGGGCGCGAACGCCGAAAGCAGCCACCCAGCATGGGCCTGTGAAGGGCGGTTACCGATACGTTGCTGCCAGACGGACCGAATAGGCAGACGACCGCTTTGCAGCGATTGCTGTCCTCCACGTTCGGCTGCGGTGCTCACGGTGACCAGCATCAAACAGTCGTTCGGCGAAGCGAAGATGCGCTGGATGAATGTCGTCTGTCTGACGAACAGCCGCCAGTGAGTCGACGCGTGCCGCATCATCTCTACCTATGAAACCGAGTCCCGAGCCCGAGGGTGTAGCGACCGCGCCTAAACATGTGGCGGCGAAGAACCCACTGAGTCCGAAGAAGCTGTTGATGTCGAAGTGGACGGCTGTGAAGCCGCGCAATCGCGAAAAGCACTTCGTCGTCGCGCGCGTCATCGAACCCGAACCACCCTCGATGCGCGTCGAGCAGGTCGAACTGGAGGCCGTGCATTCCAAGCAGGTGTATCTGCTGCACTGGCGCGAGCTGACAGACGCGAGTCTTTGGCGCCAAGGCTGGGTATGACGCGAGATCGTATCGGGCTTCTGCTATCCGTGCATGGGGACTCACGCTATCGACCCGGAGCGGATCCTTCGATCCACCGAATTGGCGGCCTGAAAGCAGTCGATCAACGGCTCGATGCAGAGGAAGCTGTAGAGCGGGTCAAGACTCGCCACCCACCGCGGCGTAGGCAAAGCCAAAGCCTGCGCAACCGGTTCAGCGGCGGGTCGCGACCCGCCCTACATGACTGTTTGTGCCCTCGCTCCAGGCCCATTTGAAGGCCGGCTGAGCGCTTTCATCGCCCCCGGAAAGTCTGGCGCCAGGCGCTCGGTGAGACGGCGAATCGGCGCTGAAAGTGGCGACGCAGCGAGGCGGCCGAACCCAGCCCGGTCTGCGCGGCAATCGCGTCCATGCCCAGATCGCTGCTTTCCAGCAGCTGCTGCACTTGTTGCAGCCGGGCGTGCAGCAACCAGTCGCCCAAGGCCTGCCCGGTGTGCTGCTGGAACTGGCGGGTGAAGGTGCGCCGGCTCATGGCGACCTGGGCCGCGCAGGCATCCACGCTGTGCCCTTCATGCAGTCGTTCTTGCAGGCTTTGCAGCAAGCCGCTGAGGCGCTCGTGGCGCCCGGTGCTGGGCAGTGCCTGTTCGATGAATTGCAGCTGCCCGCCCTGCCGGTGCGGCGCGGTCACCAGGCGCCGCGCCACGCGGTTGGCCACGGCCTGGCCCAGGCGCTGGCGCAGCAAATGCAGGCAGCAATCGAGGGCGGCGGCGGTTCCGGCCGAGGTCAGGACCTGGCCATCCTGCACGTACAGCACGTCGGGCATCAGCTGCACCGCGGGATGCAGGCGCGCCATGTCCGCCGCATGCGCCCAGTGCGTGGCGGCCTGTCGCCCGTCAAGCAGGCTGGCCTGGGCCAGCACAAACGCGCCCAGACACAGGCCCACCACGAGAGCACCTCGGGCATGGGCGGCACGCAAGGCCTTCAGCACCAGGGGCGAGGCTTGCAGCTCGGGGTCGGTCCAGCTCGGCACGATCACCACATCCGCCGCCACCATCGCCTGCAAGCCCTGTGGGACCTGCAGGTCCATCCCGACGCTGCTGGGGATCAGGCCAGGGCGCTCCGCACAAATCTCGAGCTGCATCGCGGGCACCCCGGGGTGCGATTCACCAAACACCACGCAGGGAACGGACAGGTGAAACGGGCTGATGCGCTCAAAGGCGAGCACACAAACGGACAGGGCGCAGCGGGCAGATGGCATCGTAAGGGGGCGATTCACTTTGGCCCGATGTTAGCGATCAACGGCGTTTCGGCCACTGTTGGCGCGGGCGTCGGGCTCGAACAATGGCAGCTCTTTCCTTTCAAGAACCGACACGCTTCGCCATGAGCTCCATCCTCATCAAAACCCACCGCCCGCATGTTGAGGCCCTGCTGGCCCCGTACCAGCCGCAGATTGGCGCGGACCTGCCCGGCTACCGCAACCATGTCTACCGAGCGATCAGTTACGCCATGCACTTCTTGGCTCATGCGCCGGACGCTGAGCGCTTGGTGGAGACGGCTTTTGCGTACCACGACATCGGCCTGTGGACCGCGGGCGCGCTGGCCTATTTGGAGCCTTCCGAAGCCCGGGCCTTGGCCGACAACCAGCGCCACGGCTGGGGCCTGGATCCAGCCATGTTGGCCGGCGCCATCCACTGGCATCACAAACTCACGCCCTACCGCGGGCCCCACCAGGAAGTGATCGAGGCCTGCCGCAAGGCCGACTGGATAGACGCCAGCCAGGGGCTACTGCGCAAAGGCCTGGCGCGATCGGACATCCGCGCCGTCGAAGCCGCGTTTCCCAATCTGGGCTTTCACGCCACCCTACTGCGCCTGGCCAAGGACCATGGCGGCTCCACCTTGACGGGCGGCATTGCGGTGGCCCGCGGCATCGTCAAATGGTGAGCCCGAGCCGCCCCAGTGCTGCGTATCAGGCGCCGGCGGCGCGGGTGTTCGCCAGCTGAAGTCGTATCCACCGTGAATCGACCCTGTTCCTGTAGCCCCTTCGAGCCTAACTGCGGGCGCCCCACAGTTGCCGTCCAGCGGTGAACGCCTAAGGCCGGATCAAGCCGGAGACAGGCCCAGACTCGTCGCCGGAAATCTGACGTCCAGCTGTCCTCCGCGGCCACGACTGGGTGCGCGGGGCGACCGACCAGTAGTGGCCGGAAGCGGCCGTCCATCCTGCGCACTGAAACGTCTGCATGCGACGGCCTGACCGATTGACAGAACCACGGAGCATGCATATCGTATAGTTAACTAATTCGTTAATTCTTGAATGCCATGTCCCTGGACAAGATCTTCGAAGCGCTCGCGTCGGCCCCTCGGCGCCAGATCCTGGCGTACCTCTCCGAGGCTGAGCTGACGACCACCCAGCTGGCCGAGCGCTTTGCCATGAGCGCGCCAGCCGTGTCCCGGCATCTCTCGATTCTGGAGAATGCCGACCTGGTCAGCAGCGAGCGCCAGGGCCAGTTCGTCTTGTACCGACTGAACCGCGACAACCTGGTGAACAACCTCACCGGCTATGCGTTCGAGCTGTGCCCGGTGGGCCGACCGCTGAAGCAGGAGTCGCGGCAGATGGCCAAGAAAAAGAAGCCCGCGTGACGGCCATGCTCAGTCAACCCGAGCTGCCGGATCGCCGGCTGCAGCATCGCATCCGCGCCAGCCATGCCGACAGCGTCGTGCGGGGCCGTGTCCGCTACGCGCCGATCAAGTCGCTGTGGTTCAACGGCATGGCCGCGGCAGCCCTCATCGGTGGCCTCAGCACGCTCAACTGGGCCAGCCTGGCCGTCTTTCTGGTGTCAACCGGCACCGTGCTCCTGCTGGGGCACTCGCTGGGCAGTCACCGCAAGCTGATCCACGACAGCTTCCAGTGCCCGCGCTGGCTCGAGTACACCCTGGTCTACCTGGGCGTGCAGGCCGGGCTGGCAGGCCCTTTGGGGCTGTTGCGGCAACATGAGCTGCGCGACTACGCCCAGCGACTGCCCGTCTGCCATGACTACCTGCGACATGGTCGCTCGTTCTGGGTCGACGCGTGGTGGCAGTTGAACTGCGATCTGCAGCTGGAGAGTCCGCCGGCGCTCCATCTGGAAGCGCGCATTGCAACTGACCGCTTCTATCGGTTCCTGGAGCGGACCTGGATGTTGCAGCAACTGCCGGTCGCGGCAGTGCTCTTCCTGTGGGGCGGCTGGTCCTTCGTCTTCTGGGGGGTGTGCGCACGCATCACGGCTTGCGTGCTGGGGCACTGGGTCATCGGATTTCTGGCGCACAACCATGGCCAGATGCACCACGCGGTGCGAGGCGCTGCCGTGCAGGGCCGCAACATCCGCTTTACCTCGCTGCTGACGATGGGCGAGTGCTGGCACAACAACCACCATGCCTTCCCCGGCTCGGCGCGTCTGGGTCTCGAGCCTGGCGAGTGGGACCCGGGCTGGTGGGTGCTGTTGATGCTGCAGCGCATGGGGATGGTGCACTCGATCCGCCTGCCCAAGGACTTGCCGGCACGCCCGGAGCTCGTGCGCCTGGCCCAGGCCGCGGCGGCCCGTCACGTTGTTCATGCCTGAGCCCCGGAGAAGACCATGACGATCAAACCCAACGCCCTGCCGTTTTCCAGAGGATGGCCGCTGGCCATCGGGGCCCTGCTCGGCATCGCGCTGCGGCTGATCTTTTCCGGCGAGCCCGGCGGCGCCTTCACCGCCATGCAGGGGGCGTTTGTCTACCTCACGCCCATCGCCGTGGGCGCCCTCACGGTGTACGTCGCAGAGTCGAAGCAGCGCCGCCCCTGGTCGTACTACGTCTGGGCTCCGATGACGGCCAATGTCCTGTTCGTCCTGGGCACGATGGCGATCCTGATTGAGGGCCTCATCTGCGTAATCATCATCTTGCCGCTGTTCTGCGGATTGGGCGCGGTCGGTGGTCTGATCATGGGCGCGATCTGCCGCTACACCCGCAAGCGGCGAGGTGCGGTCTACAGCTTCGCCGGGCTGCCGCTGCTGCTGGGCCTGCTCCCCGCCCCGGAGGCCGACCTCCAGCGCATCGAAACCATTGAACGGACGGTCGTGATTGCAGCCACGCCGTCACAGATCTGGCGCCAGCTCCATAACGCGCACGACATCCGGCCCGAGGAAGTCGGCCATGCGTGGATGTACCGCATCGGTGTTCCGCTGCCGATCTCGGGCATCACGCAGCCGACCCCCGCGGGCTTCGTGCGGAAGGTCTCGATGGGACGTTCCATCCACTTTGAACAGGTGGCCACTGAATGGCAAGAGAACCGCCTGGTGCGGTGGGCCTACCGGTTTGACCCGGATTCGTTCCCGCCCCAGGCCCTGGATGACCATGTGAAGATCGGCGGGCGCTACTTTGACCTGCTGGACACCGCGTACACCCTCCAACCGACCGGGCCCCAGAGCACCGAACTGCGCATCGCCATGCGCTACCGGGTCAGCACGGACTTCAACTGGTACGCCGACAGCGTGGCCAGGCTCCTGATCGGGAACTTCGAGGAAGTGATCCTCGGCTTCTACCGTCGGCGCGCCATTCAGGCGGGCTGATCGAACCGGCCTCCCCAGTTGAACCGTGCAGGCCCGGTGGGAGGCTGAAACACAACCGCTATGTAAATGCAAATCACTCCTATTGCGATTACTGTAAACTTCCAACCTGTCAGCGGGCCCTGCCCCCCGCACCAGCCAAAGAAATCGCCATGAAGAACTCGCTCCGCATGTCCATGTCCCCCCGCAGCGCCTTGGCGCTGGCCACCTTGGCCGCCATGGGCGCCGCCCAAGCACAAACGGCGGCGCAGCCCGAGCCCACGGTGGCAGCGCAGCAGGCCGAGGTCACGCCGGAGAAAGTCGTCATCACGGCCAAGCGCGAGCGCCGGGTCTCCAAGGGCGCGACCAACCTGCCTCTGGAAGTCAAGGACACGCCGCAATCGATCAGCACCATCGACCAGCAGACGCTGCGCGATTTCGCCGTCAGCGGCAGCAACGATGCGCTGCGTCTGGGTACCGGCCTGACCGTCGATGAGTGGGAGACCAACCGCACCAACTACAGCGCACGCGGCTTCGACATCATGCTGACCCAGGTCGACGGCCTGGGCATGACCAACGATTGGGGTCTCGTGGTCGGCCAGCAGGACACCTATCTGTTCGAGAAGATCGAGCTGGTGCGCGGCGCCAACGGCCTGCTGACCGGCGTGGGCAATGCTTCGGGCACGATCAACTACACGCGCAAGCGGCCAACGAACAAGGACGGTGGCGAGCTGATCGCGACCGCCGGTTCCAACGGCCTGGGCCGTCTGGCCATCGACTACAACAAGGTGTTGACAGCCGATGGTGCCTGGGCCGGCCGACTGGTGGCGGCGATCGAGGACAAGGACTCGCACATTCGTGACTTGCACGACCGCCGCGGCACGCTGTACGGCGTCGTCGAAGGCCAGATCGGCAACGACGGCGTGCTGACCCTGGGCTTCAGCCACCAGAACGGCCGCCAGAAGTCCCCGATGTGGGGCTCGCTGACGCTGCCCTATGCCGACGGAAGCCTGGCCGAGTTCGATGTGTCCGCATCCACATCGCAGGATTGGACGAACTGGAATGTGCGCTCCACCAACGTCTTTGCCGAATACACCCACAGCCTGTCACCCGACTGGGAAGCCAAGGTCACTTTCAGCCACAACCAGGGTACCGAGGCGACCAAGCTGTTCTACGCCTACAGCCTGACCGGCAGCCTCAACGCCGACAACACCGGCCTGTACGGCTGGCCCTATCGCAGCGAAGGCGAGTCCCGCAGCAACATCCTGAATGTCAACCTCACGGGCCGCTTCGGCGCCTTCGGCCGACAGCACGAGGCCGTGGTCGGGCTGAGCCACTCGCGGCAAGAGAGCCTGACCGAGGCCTATGCCATCACCAGTGCTCCGTCAGCTGTGCTGCCGGCCTTCCCCTACGCCGGCGATGTCTACGCCGAACCGGTCTGGGGCGACAAGTCCGTGGCCTCCGACGGCGACCAGAAGCTCACGCGGTTCTACGCCGCCACGCGCCTGTCGCTGACCGACAAGTTCAAGGCCATCGTTGGCCTCAATGCCATCAGCCTGAAGCGCGACGGCACCTCCATCTATGGTGGCGGCGTCAACCTCGACAACGAAACCACCGAAAAGATCAGCCCCTACGCCGGACTGACCTACGAACTGACGCCCGACACCCTGGCCTATGCCTCGTATTCGGACATCTTCCAGGCCCAGGATCAGCGCGATGTCAACGGTGCGTTTCTGGCGCCGATGAAGGGCGTGAATGCCGAGCTGGGTGTCAAGGCAGACTGGCTGAGCCGCCAGCTGCTGACCAGCTTCGCGGTGTTCACGGGCACGCAGAAGGGCCTGGCCACCGAGGCCGGCTTTGACCCGGTGGCCCAGCAGTCCTACTACGCGCCCAAGGACGTGAAGTCCAAGGGCTTTGAGCTTGAGGCCACCGGTCGCCTGGGCGCAGACACCCGGCTCACCGCCGGCTTCACCTCGCTCAAGCTGACCGGCCCGGACGGCAATGACATCTACGAATGGGTGCCCCGGCGCACACTGAAGCTGCGCGCTGACACTCGCGTGGCCATGTTGCCCCAGCTCCGGGTCGGCAGCGGTGTGCGCTGGCAGTCCGATGTCGCCAAGATCGGCGGCGCCCAGCAGGACGCTCATGCGATTGCCGACGCCTTTGCGGCCTATGAGCTGAGCGCTGCGGCCACCGTGCGGCTGAACGTCAACAACCTGTTCGACCAGAAGTACCTGCGCACGGTGCAATACGGCG
Organism: Bordetella parapertussis; assembly: GCA_943371685.1. Classification (GTDB taxonomy): domain Bacteria; phylum Pseudomonadota; class Gammaproteobacteria; order Burkholderiales; family Burkholderiaceae_C; genus Ideonella; species Ideonella parapertussis_A. The sequence goes on from CALRVU010000019.1 coordinate 13,816, forward strand.
CGATCTACGGCGCCCCGCGCACGGCCTCGATCTCGCTCGAATACAAGCTCTGATGACCCGCAACGCACGCATCGCCGCGCCTTTCCCCCGGCTGACCCTGGGTTTGCGCATCGTCTGCGCCACCCTGGGCGGCTGGGCCTTTTGCTGGAGCCTGGCGGCCTGTGGCACGGCCGCTCTGGCGGGCCTGGGCGTGTCGTTCCATGACGCCGAGGCTGCCATGCAGATGCTGGCCTTGCTGGCCCTGCTCGGCATCCTGCTGTGGTCCATCGCCGGGCGCAGCGTGCTGCAGATCCTCGGCACCCTGGTCGTGGGCACAGCCGTGCTCAACGGCGCCGCCTGGTGGCTGCAAAGCGCCATCCTGACCTGAAGGACACGACGCATGTTCACGCGCTTTCACCTCTCGATGGCCTGGCTGCATACATGGTTCGGCCTGGTGCTGGGCTATGTGCTGATGGCCTGCTTCTTCTTCGGCTCGCTGTCGGTGTTCGACCGCGAGTTTGATCGCTGGGCGCTGCCTGAGACCCGCTTCTCGCCGCAGCCCATGCCGTCATTCGACAAGGTGCTGCTGCCAGCCTTCGCCCGGCTGGAGCCCAGCCAGATCGACTACGACCTCAACATGCCGGTGCTGCACGACCCGGCACAGGGCCCGGCCACCCCGCGACTGGCCTTGCCGGTCGACGAATACTGGGCCTACACCACCCACCGCGACCCGGTGCTGGCCATCGGCGCCGGCTTTCGGGTGCCGCTGGCCAAGGACCCGACGGCGGAGAACCACATCCACGGCGACGCCACGCTCGACCCGCGCACCGGCGCCTTGGTGCGCGCGGACCAGCTGAAGATCGGCAGCCAGTGGTTCTACCCCATGCACTACGGCCTGAACTGGAACTGGAATTTCCTGGGCATCTACATCGTCGGCCTGGCCGCGCTGGCCATGCTGGCGGCACTGGTCAGCGGTGTGGTCATGCACCGCAAGGTCTTCAGAGAGTTCTTCACTTTCCGGCCCCGCAAGCACACCCAGCGCGCCACCCTGGACCTGCACAACCTCACCGGCGTGGTGGCCCTGCCCTTCCACTTCTTCTTTGCCTTCACCGGGCTGCTGATCTTTGCCGGCTACTACTGGTTCCCGGTGTCGCAGTTCCAGCTCAAGGCCCTGCACGACCAGCATGAGATCGTCGATGCCCGCGAAACCGGCCTGCCCCATGCGCGCTCGGGTGTGGCGGCGCCACTGGCCTCGGTCGACGCCATGGTGGCCGAAGCCCAGCGCCGCTGGGCTGCCCGCGACGCCGCCGGCCCGGTGGGCTTTCTGCAACTGCACCATGTGGGCGATGCCAACGGCTACGTCAGCATCTACCGCGCCGGCAGCGACCGGGTGGCCTTGGTCGGCGAAGGCATCCATTTCAAGGCCAGCACTGGCGAGGTGCTGCGCGAAGACCCGACACCCAGCGCGGTGGGCCATGTCAACGAGTTCCTGACCGGCCTGCACCTGCAGCATTTCAAGCACTGGCTGCTGCGCTGGCTGTATGTGCTGGGTGGGCTGCTGGGCTGCGTGTGCATCGCCACCGGCTTTGTCTTCTTTGTGGAAAAGCGCAAGCAGCAGCACGCCAAGGTGGGCGGCCTGGGCAGCAGGTTGGTGGATGCGCTGGCCGTGAGCACCGTCACCGGCATGATGATCGCCGCAGTCGGCATGCTGGTGGCCAACCGGGCCCTGCCAGCCGACCTGGCTGGCAAAGGCGACTGGGAAAAGCTGGCCTTCTGGGGCTTCTGGCTGCTGGCCATGCTGCACGCCTTCATGCGCAGCGGCCCGGTGGCCCAGGCGCGCATCAACCCGGCCTGGCGCGAGCAAAGCTGGGGCCTGGCCGTCTTGGCCGTGGCGGCCGTAATCCTCAATGCCATCAGCACCGGCGACCACCTGCTCAAGACCGTCATCACCGACCCTTACTGGCCGGTGGCCGGTGTCGACCTGAGCCTGCTAGCCACCGCCGCCATCGCGATCTGGGCGGCACGCCACCTGGCGCTGCGCGAGCGCCAGCAGGTCCAACCATCCACCGACACACGCTCAACCCAAGCCGTCGAGGTGGCCCATGTCTGAAGCCCTTTGGCTGACAACGGCCGGCGCCCTCAACCTGGCCGGCATGGCATGGCTGGCCCTGGCGATGGACAGTCATTGGGGTCAGGTCATGCACCGCCCGGCCGAGGCTGCCATCCGGACCCGTCGCGCCCTGCGCACGCTCGGCGCCCTCGCCCTGCCGCTGTCATTGCTGGCCTGCCTGCGCGCCGACCGGCCGTCCATGGCGGTGCTAGTGTGGCTGATGCTGCTCGCCGGCAGTGCCGTGCTGGTGGCCATGCTGCTGGCGCACCGGCCGCGCGCACTGCGGGTGTTGTTGCCGTTCGGCGGCCGAGACACGATGGGCTGAGTTCAGCCGGCATGTCGCAATGCCAGCAATGAGCCGGTCAGCTGCGATCCCTTGGCTGCGGCTCATTGGCCGCTACCGACCCCGTGCGGCCGCTGGCGATGTCGTCATTGAATCCTGCAGCGTGCCAGAAAGCTGATGTTCGTCGAACCTCGGTACCAGGCACGGTGCGTTCCCTAGGAGCTGACCGGCAAGCGGTCGCAGGTACCAACTCCTGGCTCGACAGAGATCTTCATGCACCGGCGCGTTGGTGGACGACTTCAGCCTCGACTTCGGCCAGCCGATCTTTTCCGAAGAAAAGCTGGTCGCCGACGAAGAAAGAGGGGGAACCAAATGCGCCGCGCTCGAACGCGGATTGGGTGTTGGCTGCCAGACGCGCCTTCACTTCGGCGTCTTGCGCCTTGGACCACAGCGCCGCAGCGTCCAGACCGGCGTCGCGCAGCACGCTGGCGATTTCGTCAGGGTCGGCCAGGTTCCGGGCTTGTTCCCACATGCCTGCGTACAGCGCGTCGATGGCCTGCGGCTCGCAGCCCAAAGCCTGCGCCGCGACCGCCAACCGCATCACCGTCAACGTGTTCACCGGAAAGTGCGGGTTGAAGCGGAAGCGTGTGAGCTGGTGTCTGGCGA
>CALRVU010000020.1:0-16776 GCA_943371685.1 Bordetella parapertussis
TCTGCCGGCGGCAAGGTCAGCCTGAGCGCCGAAGGTGCGGTGCTGACCCACGCCAGCTCGCGCATCGACGTGTCCGGCGGTCGGGTCAAGGTGGCCGGCGCCGAAGTGCGCGCCACGCAGTTGATGGCCAGCGACGGCACGCTCTACGACCTGAACAACGCGCCGGCCGACCTGGTCTACAGCCATGCGCTCAACCTGCAGAGCGGTGCTGCCGCCACTTATGACCGCTGGGGCAAGAAGGTCAGCTACGGAACGGTCAGCTCCACGCGCACTGAAGCCGGCTATGTCGAAGGCCGCGCCGCTGGCAGCTTGACCGTGGTCGCGCCGATTGCGGCGCTGGACGGAAAGCTGGCGGCCCATGTTGAAGCCGGTGACCGGCAGACCCGTGGGCTGGACAACCGCGCCAGTGGCGGTGCTCTGAACATCGGTGCCGTCCAGCAGGGAACGCAGGACTTCAACTCGAGCACCTATGCTGGTGGTCCGGTTCTGCAGAGCTTCAACGTCAGCAGTGACGGGATCCCCGCCGACAAGCTGGACCAGGTCTGGGCCGATCCGCTGAATGTGAAACTGGCGGTGGAGCTGAGTCTGGCCTCGGGCATGCGGCGCAGCCTGCTGACCGAATCAGGCTTCAGCAAGGTGGCGATTGCCGCCGAAGGCAATGTGCGCCTTTCGGCGCAGACTGCCGAAGCCGCTCTTGCGCTGGCTGACCAGGGCAGCTTGCGCCTGCTATCAGAAAAGGGCTCCGTCACCCTGGGTGGTCAGACGACGATCCACGGCGGCTCGGTGGAACTGATCAGCAAGGCTGGCGCCGTCACATTGGTGGACGGCGCGGGCGTCAATCTGAGCGGCAAGTTCTACAACCAGGCCCTGGACGGCGCGCTGGACACGGCTGCTGCCACGGGCGGCACCTTCAGTGCCAAGGCGGCCACCGCATTGACCTTGGGCAAGGGTTCCCTGGTCACGGTGTCGGGTGGCGCGGTGGTGTCTGAAGCCGGCAAGCTGACTGGCGCGAATGCCGGCAGCATCAGCCTGAATCACAGCGCCATCGTGCCGGGTACCGAGCCGGGCCTGGTCATGCAAGGCCGACTAGAGGGGTACTCGCTGGCCACCGGCGGCAGCCTCAGCCTGGCCGCGCCGCAGGTGCTGATCGGCGCGCCCCGCGGTGACGAGCCCTCGGGGACTCAGCAGCTCGACGCCAGTCTCTTCACCCAGGGCGGATTCTCCAGCTACAGCGTGGATGGTCGGCTGAATCTGGATGTGGCTGCCGGCACCACCGTGGCACCCCGCCGCGACGCCTGGACGGTAGACGCCAGGCCGGCCGTGCTGCAGGCCAGCGGTGGCAGTCTGGCCTTTGACACCAGCACCGGCACCGTCGCTGTCCAGTCTGCCGACGGCCTCAGCGCCACCCAGATCGGCCGCAAGGGCCTGGATGTGGGCGAGTTCGCCAAGCCCGTCAACCTGACCTTGAGCGCCTCGGGTGTCAGTGGCCAGCCTGTGGGCGGCCTGACCGTGGGCGAGGGCGCCATCTTGCAGATGGTCGACCAGTCCAGCCTGAGCCTCAAGGCGGCCAATCATTTGCTGATGCTGGGTGATGCCACCAGCCATGGCGGCAAGATCAGTCTGGCGATCAGCAACCAGCTGACCTCGCCACTGACCGACACCACCTGGCTGTGGGTTGGCGAGAACAGCCAGATCGACGTGTCAGGCACCGCCCAGTTGGTGACCGGCACCAATGGCTTGATCACCGGCAAGGTGCTGGATGGCGGCAGCATCAGCCTCAGCACGGCCGGCGCGGAAGAAGCCGCGGCCGCCACGCTGGTGCTGCAACGCGGCGCCAGCCTGATCGCCCACGGTACCGCTGCCGAGCTGGACCAGACCCTGCTCACCGCCACCGGCAAGACCATCACACGGGCAAGCCAGGCCAGCAATGGCGGCAGCGTGGCCATCCTGAGCAACGGCAATCTGCTGCTGGAGGGCGGCATCGATCTGCATGCCGGTGGCGTGGCATCCACCGGCGCCAAGGGCGGCAGCCTGAGCGTGACCCTGGCGCCTGGTCGTGATGAGGCCCGCACGGGCTCGCAGCGCAACCTGCCCCGGCAACTCACCTTGTCGACCAACCGCACCGATGTGACCTCGGGCGTGGATGTCAGCGACAGCGACGCCCTGGCCCAAGCCCTGCAGGCTGCCACGGCCAAGGCCAATGTCTCGACCCGATTGGTCACCGAGTCGGGTGCGTCGGACTTGACGCTGGCGGCGACGGAATCGATCCGGCTGTTTGACAACCCCAACCTGAACCTCGCGGGCACCCTGACACTGAACACCCAGGCCCTGGTCATGCCGACCAGTGCCGTTTCGCAAGACGCCAGCGCCCCTGCCGCGCCGGCAGTCGCCCGGCTGGAAGCAGCGCAGGTGGTGCTCACCGCACCGCGGGCCCGCAGCAGCACACCCCCCATCACCCAGCCCGAGCCCAGCGAGGGCGATGCGGCTTTGACTCTTGTCTCGCGCGGTGGCATGACGCTGGCCGGCCAGTGGACCACCAGCGGCCTGGGCGAGTTGAAGCTGCAGGCCGCAGGCGACTTGATGCTGCAGGGGTCCACTGGCCTCACGACCGGCGGGCTCGACACTCGGGCCGATGTGACCCTGAGTGCACGCCAGATCAGCGTGGCCTCGGCCACGGACTTCGTCATCAATGCGCCTGACCGGGCCCTGGTCATTGCCGGCGGTGATCGCAGCGCCGAAAAGCCACTGTCGGCCGGCGCCAGCCTGACCGTTCGCGCCGCTACCATCGAGCAGGGCGGCGTGCTGCGCCTGCCGCAGGGTCAGATCAAGCTGGAGGCCTCAGAGCAGCTCAGCCTGACGGCGGGCAGCGAAACCTCGGTCTCGGCCCGGGGCCTGACCCTGCCCTATGGCACCACCAGCAATGGCCGCTGGACGGCGCCTGATGGCAGCATCCTGACAGCCGCACCGACCAAGCGGATCGACCTGGCCGCGCCGGCCCTGAACGTGGCCGACGGCGCGGCCGTGGACCTGAGCGCGGGTGGCGACCTGAAGGGCTATGAGTTCGTCGCCGGCAAGGGTGGCAGCAGCGACGTGTTTGCTGGCGGTGACGGTGCCTATGCCCTGCTGCCCGGCGTGCACACGGCGGCCAGCTATGACACCAGCATCGCCGGCGCCGCAGCGCAGGGCCGCCTGATCGAGATCGGCAGCGGCGGCCCGCTGCCGGCTGGCGTCTACACCTTGCTGCCGGCGCGCTATGCCGCCACGCAAGCCGGCGCGTTTCTGGTCAAGCCGGCCACCGGCACGGCGGCCTATGCCTTGGGCACCGCCGTGGCCCAGGCGGATGGCTCGACCCTGATCGGTGCCCGCCTGGTGACCGAGGGCAGCGACGCTTTCAGCCAGCCCGGCACCTGGCGCATCACGCCCCAGACCGTGGCTCTGAAGAGCAGCGAAATCCGCAGCACCTCGGCCAACAGCGAATTTGCCAGCCGGGCCAGTGTGGCCGGCGTGGCCCGGCCCGAACTGCTGAACGACGCGGGCACCTTGAGCGTGGCCGCCAGCACGGCCGCCCTGGACGGTGAGTTCGACTTTGCCGTGCTGCGCGATCAGGCCGGGGCGGCCCTGGGCCGCGGTGGCCGGGCCGAGTTTGCCGCCGACCGGATCCAGGTGGTGCAGCAGGCCACGGCGCAGGAGGGCGTGCTGAGCCTGACCGCCAGCCAGCTCAACCAGCTGGGTGCCGACTCGGTGTTGTTGGGCGCCACCAGTGGCGCCAGCACCGACGGTGTGACGGCCTTGAACGTGGCTGCCAGTCAGGTCGTGTTTGCCCAGGGTGCAAACGCACTGACCGTGCCCGACCTGCTGGCCGTGTCCAGCGATCAGTTGCAGGTGCAGGCAGGTGCGCGTTTTGCCCCAGCCGCAGCCACCAGTGGCGTGGCGCCCACGGCCTATGCCGTGGTGGGTGACGGCGCCGCGCTGCGCGTCAGCAGCCTGGCCGGTGCGAGCCTGACCCGCTCCGAAGTTGCTGGCGCTGCCGGTGGCTTGCAGGTGGCGGCCGGTGCGGGCTTCAACACCGCCGGCACGGGCAGCGTGGTGCTCGACAGCAGCGGCACCACCCGTCTGGATCCGAGCGTGCAGCTCAGCGCGGCCGACGTGGTGCTGGCTTCCAAGGTGATCAGCGTGGGCGGGGTTTCCAACGACCTTCAGCTCGCCGTCACCCCCGCCCTGGCCGACAGCGTGGCGGGCGCCAGTGCGCTGACCCTGCGCGCTTACACCCACATCGATTTCAAGGAAGGCACGACGCTGGGCAGCGAATCGCTGGACCGGCTGGTGCTGGACACGCCCCGCCTGCGCGCCGTCGAGGCCAACGGCCCGCAGGGCGCCCAGGTGGTGGCCGGCGAGATCACCCTGACCAGCACCTCGGCCAATGTCAGCGGCGCGGTGGCCGGCACGGGCCAGCTCAGCCTGCGGGCCACGGATGCGGCTGGCGGCACCGGTCTGATCCGGCTGGCCGATGGCCAGATGGTGGTCAATGGCGCGGCAGCGCTGAACCTGAGCGCCGACCGGGGTGTGATGTTCTCGGGCGAGCAGCGCCTGGGCACGGCTGGCGATCTGACGGTGACCGCACCCTTGCTGGCGGCCGCTGAGAAGGCCTCGGCATCGACCCTGGTGGCGGCGGGCGAGCTGGTGCTCAACACCAATGGCCGGCCCAATGAAGGCTTGCCGGTGGCCGCCCAAGGCGCCAGCCTGAGCCTGCAGGGCCGCGATGTGCTCATCAGCAACCGCATCGTTCTGCCCTCGGGGCAGGTCAGCGTGGAGGCAGACAACGATGTTCGTCTGGGCGACAGTGGGCGCATCAACGTGGCTGGCCAGCGCGTGTTGCTGGACGGCGAGGCGGTGGATCTGGGCGGTGGCCAGGTCACGCTGCAAGGGCGGACGGGCGATGTCCGCCTGGACGCCGGCAGCCTGATCAATGTGTCGGCCACCGGCGCGGCGGCAGCGGGCCAAGTGCTGTTGCAGGCGGCCGAGGGCAGCGTGCTTGTCAGCGGTCAGCTGCAGGGCAGCAGCGAGTCCGGTCGCGGTGCCAGCCTGGGCATCGACAGCGGCGAAGCCTTCAACCTGAATGCGCTGGCGGGCCAACTGGCCGTCAGCGGCTCGGCGGCCGCCGACTTCACCGAGGCTTTCAGCTTGCGCCAGCGCACGGGCTCAGTCACCTTGGCGGGCGATGAGACGCTGCGCGCACGCCAAATCGCGCTGAGCGCTGACGCCGGCAACCTTCTCATCGATGGCGGTCTGGATGCGCGGGCCGCGTCAGGCGGCCGGATCGACCTGTCTGCCGGCGGCAATCTGCGCCTGCGAGACGGGAGCGTCGTCGATGCTTCGGCCACCGCGGCCATGGGCGCAGGCGGCCAGGTCACGCTCAGCAGCGTGGCCGGCCGGATCGCGCTGGAGCAGGGCAGTCGGGTCAATGTGAGTGCTGGCGCACAGGCCAGCTCAGGCTCGTCTGCAGCGGCGGGGGGCAGCCTCGTGCTGCGCGCGGCTCGCACTGGCATGAGCGACGCCGAGCCCGCAGGCACCGGCGTGGCCATCGACCCGCTGGCCGCGACGCTGACCGGCGTGCGCCGCATCGAAGTCGAAGGCGTCAAGACCTACAGCGCCAGTGCTGGCACCGTGGACTTCAGTCTGGCCAATCAGATCGCCAACGACAACCTGGATTTCGTCGGTCCGATCGGCGGCAAGGCCACCGCCATGGCCAGCCGCCTGGCGGGTGGCAACAGCACGCTGCAAGACCTGATCAAGGTCCATGCCGGCGCCGAGGTGCGGGCCGATGGTGACCTGACGGTGAACACCAGCGGCACCTGGCGCCTGTCGTCAGAGACCGAGCAGGTGACCCTGCGCGGGGGTGACACCGCCCATGTGGGCGACAGCAGCCTGACGCTGCGCAGCACCGGCAAATTGCTGGTTCAGAACAGCATCAACAGCGGCTTTGACCTGTCCGGTGCGGCCACCCGCGAGGGCGGCAGCATCACTCTGGTGGCGGGTGCCGACCTGGGCGCTGCCGATCGCGCCACCGTCCAGCGCAGCAGCACGGCCGCGCTGGAAGTGGGTGTGAACGGGCAGCAGATCAGCCTGCAGACCAGCACGGGTGGCATCACCTTGGCGGCGGCCGGTGCCGTCAATCTGGCACGCGGCGAAGTAATCGTGGCCAGTCTCGGCGTGGAGTCCGACGATGTCCTCGCGACAGAGGCCCGTCGGCGCGGCCAGGGCAGCGACCTGGCTTACCGGGTCGATGCGGGGCAGGTCACCGTGAGCGCCGGGACCGACGTGCTCGGCCGCTACTACTTCCGCGATCTGGTGGTGCCCCATCCCACGCAATGGATGCAGGCCGGGCGCACTCGCACGATCAACTGGTGGGGCGCTTCGCAGTTCGAGTTCGAGCATGGGGTGGCCTCGTTCGGTGGCGGCGATGTCGTGATCAATGCCGGTCGCGATGTGCGCAACCTGGCGGTAGCCGCACCCAGCAGTGGCGTCTGGTCCATCGATGCTGATGGCCTGGCCAGTGCAACCCACCGCTTTGACGGTGGCAGCGTGCAGGTGCAAGCCGGGCGCGACGTGGTGAACGGCTTGGTGCAAGCGGGTGGTGCAGCCTTGGTGGTGAGCGCTGGACGTGACATTGCCTTTGTTCAGCAGCCGGGTCAGTTGGATGCCGATGGGCGCGGACTGACCGTCGCCCATGACAACACGTCTGTCGAGCTGAGCGCCCGGCGAGATGCAGAGATCGGCTCGGTGCAGTCGAGCTTTGCACTGGCCGGCCACTGGATTGCCGGCCAGGATGCCGACGCCAGCTTGCGCGCCGTGGCGACTGCCGGCGACCTGACCTTGCGCAACGGCGATGAACCGGACCGTGCTGACGGTAGCAACGGCTCCGTGAAGTTCATGATGTTGCCGGGTCGCAGCCTGTTGGCCGCGCCTTTTGGCTCGGTGCAGATCGGCGGCTTTCTGGGCAGCAATGGCACGGTACTCCAGACGGCGCAACGGGCCGACGCCAGCTTGAGTCTTCTGGCCGGTCAGGACTTGAACGTGTCGGAGCAGGTACGGATCAATGCCGTGCATCTGGGTGGCGCGAGCGAGTTCTACCTGACGGACGCGGAACTGGCGTTGGCTTTGGCGCCAGATCTGACCTTGTCCCGGGCCGACCAGGACCAACTGGATGGCAGCACCCGCGATCCGGTGCATCTGGTCGCCGGACTGGGGGATGTGACCGTGGGTGCCCGCTTCACGACCGCCCGGCCCCTGCGCATGGTCGCCGGTGGCGACATCACGCTCAGTGGCGATCGCGGGACGATCGAGATCCAGCACCAGGCCAGCAGCACCGGCACTGAACTCAGCCTGCTGCGCGCCGGTCGTGATCTGCAGCTCAATGGATCCGGCATCCTGATCGGCGGCGACGGCGATCTGGTCTTGCTGGCCGGGCGCGACATCGACCTGGGCATTGGTGCCGGCGTGGTGGCCAATGGCAACAACGACAACCCCACGCTGCAGGCGGCGCAGAGCGCGGCCATCACCCTGGTGGCCGGCTTGCGTTCGGACGGTGCGGACTACAGTCAAGCCACGGCCCAGGGCTTCCAGGCCGTGGGCAGCACGGCGCTGGCTGCCCGGGCGGGTGACTTGTATGCCCTGCTGACGGCCGAGGGTGCGACCATGCCGGCGCTGGGCAGTCCCGCGGCCACGGCCTTCAAGGCCCAGGGCACCGATGCGCAGCTGAGCCAGGTGCAGGGCCTGCTGGGCGTCGAACCTTACCAAGCGGCGGTGGCGCGCTATGTGCGCTCGCTGCCAGGCAAGGCTGACCTGAGCAACACGGCCGCGCTGCAGGCCTTTGCCGGCTTGTCGGCCGATTTGCGCCAGGGCGCGGTGGGCCAGATCCTGTCAGCCCAGCTGGGCAGCGTGGCCAGCGACCGCCGGGTGGCCTTCCTCTCGGCCGTGGCTTTGGCTGACACCCGTTCCACGGCCACAGGCCTGGTCGAGTGGATGGGCAAGCAAACGGGCCAATCGACGGACCTGGCCCAGGCCATTCGCGGCTTTGACGCGCTGCCGCTGGAGCGCCAGCTGATCTGGCTGAACCAGGTGCTGGTGGCCGAGGTGCGCACCAACGCCCGCGCTGCCGTGACGGCGGCCAGCAGCGCCGAGCAGGCACTGGCCTATGGCCGGGCCTATGCGGCGCTGGACACGGTGTTTCCGCTGGACCGGCCTGCGGGCAGCGTGCGCATGCCGCAAAGCACCTTGCGCACCTTGCAGGGTGGCGACATCACGGTGATGGCCCTGGGCGGTGGCGTGAACGCGGGTGAGTCCACCGGCGGCGGTGCCAGCGCGGCCTCATTGGGCGTGGTGACGGTGGCCGGCGGCGCGATCTCCTCGCTGGTGCGCGACGACTTCCTGGTCAACCAGTCGCGGGTCTTCACCCTGGCCCAGGGCGACATCCTGCTCTGGTCGTCGGCTGGCGACATCGACGCGGGCCGCGGCGGCAAGACCGTGGTCGGCGCACCGGCGCCGGTCTACAAGCTCGACGACACCGGCCGCGTGGTGGTGGACACCAGCGGCTCGTTCAGCGGCAGCGGCATTGCCGTGCTGAACGAGGCCAGCTCGCTGGACCTGTATGCCCCGGCCGGTGCGATTGATGCCGGCGAGGCCGGCATCCGCGCGGTGGGCAATGTGGTGCTGGGCGCCCAGGTGGTGCGTGGCGCCGACGACATCAAGGGCGGCAGCGTGGCTGGCGCCCCAGTGGTGGCGAGCAACAGCGCCTCCGTGGCGGGCTTGACCACCAGCAGCGAGAGCAACACCGCCCGCAGCAGCGACGACGAAGAGGAACAGCGCCGCAAGCGCAACCGCCGCCGCACGCTGCTGCTGGAGTTCCTGGGCTTTGGCCGTGGCTGAGCCCCTTTCCATTTTTCCGATCGACCGATCTTCAGTTCACCGAACGAGACCTTCCATGATTCGCAAGCTTCTTCTCAGCCTGATCGGGGCCACGGCCCTGACCATGATGGCCCCGGCCCATGCCTGGTGGAACGACGCCTGGAGCCACCGCACCCGCGTGGTCATCGACACCGGTGAAAAGGGCCTGACCCTGTCGGCGCCGGTCAGCGAGGTGGTGGTGCCGGTGCGCCTGCATTCGGGCAACTTCGACTTCCTGGGCGCCAAGCCCGACGGCAGCGACCTGCGCGTGCTGGCCGCCGACGACAAGACCCCGCTGGTCTTCGAGATCGAGCGCTTTGACGCCATCAACGAGCTGGCCTTGATCTGGGTCCGCCTGCCCATGGTCCAGCCCGGCACCGACAAGAACGTGCTGCACGTCTATGCCGGCAACGACAAGGCCGCCGCCGAGCCGGCGGGCAAGGCTTTTGCCAATGCCTATGCCGCCGTGCTGCACCTGAGCCAGACCGAAGGCCCGGCCCAGGACGCCACCAGCGACGCCAAGACCTTGGCCGCGCCGCAGGCTGAAGCCAGCGGCCTGCTGGCCGGTGCCGCCAAGCTGATCGGCCTGCCGATCGAGCTGCCGCTGGCCGGCCGCTTCAAGCTCAGCCCCGACGGTGGTTTGAGTGCCGGCTTGTGGATCAAGCCCGAGACGGCCGGTGAAGCGGCCACGCTGCTGGCCCTGGGCCCCGTCAAGCTGACCCGCAGCGCTGACCTGCTGGGCTTGCAGATCGGCAGCCAGAAGCTGGCCGGTGAAGCCCTGCCCGTGGGCGCCTGGTCGCATGTGGCCCTGACGGTGGCCGGTGGCAAGGCCGTGATCTATCTGAACGGCAAGATGGCCGGTCAGATGGACGCCACCCTGCCGGCGCTGGAAACCGGCCTGGTGATCGGCGAGGGCTACACCGGCCTGATCGACGAAGTGCAACTGCTGCCCGCCGGCCGTGACGCCGCCTGGGCCCGCCTGACCGCCGCCTCGCAAGGCCCGGACAGCGGCTTCATCGCCACCGTGAAGGAAGCCAACGGCGAAGAGTCCGCTGGCGGCGAGCCCAGCTACATGGGCATCCTGGTGGCCAACCTGACCGTGGACGCCTGGGTCGTGATCGCGATCCTGGCGGTGATGTTCGTGATTGCCGGCTGGGTGATGTGGAGCAAGGCCGTGCTGGTGAACCGGATCGGCAAGGCCAATGATCTGTTCCTGGAGCGCTTCCGTGCCGACCTGACCGGCAAGGGCTTGCAAGACGGTGCCGGCCTGAAGGACTCGAACCTGTTCAAGCTCTATGGCATGGGCCAGGCCGAGATTGCCAAGCGCCAGCAGGACGGCCGCACGGAGGTCAGCAGCGCTTCGCTGGCGGCCATCCGCGCCACGCTGGACGCCATGCAGGTGCGTGAGAACCAGACCCTCAACTCCCGCATGGTGCTGTTGACCATCGCCATCTCGGGTGGCCCCTTCCTGGGTCTGCTGGGCACGGTGGTGGGCGTGATGATCGTGTTCGCGGCCATTGCCGCCGCTGGCGACGTGAACGTCAATGCCATCGCCCCGGGCGTGGCGGCCGCATTGCTGGCCACGGTGGCGGGCCTGAGCGTCGCGATCCCGGCACTGTTCGGCTACAACTGGCTGGCGTCCCAGATCAAGAACATCTCGGCCGACATGCAGATCTTTGTTGACGAGTACGTGACCCGCGCTGCTGAAGTGCACGGTCAACGCTGAGCCCGAAGCCGCTGCCATGTCCGCTGACATCCGCGAAGACAACGCGCCCTACGACGAGATCAACATCACCCCGATGTTGGACCTGGCCTATGTGCTGCTGGTGGTCTTCATCATCATGACCACGGCCTCGGTGCAGGGCGTGAAGGTGGAGTCGCCGCAAACCGTGGGCAGCGTGTCGCTGGCCAAGCCGCAGATCCGTGCCATCACCATCACCGCGGACGGCACCATCTACCTGGACGCCTATCCGGTGTCGCTGGAGGAGTTGTCGCAGCGCCTGGCGGGCTACAAGGCCAGCAACCCGGCCTTGCCGGTGGTGCTCAAGGCCGATGCCCGCACCCAGTACCGCCTGGTCACCGAAGTGCTGGAGGTGGCCAAGCGACTGGACATCACCGAGATCGGCCTCGTCACCAAGCGCGCCGCGCCCTGATAGCCACTTCGAGCACGCCATGCAAGTCAGCAACGAAACCAAGCCCTACGACACCATCAACATCACGCCGATGCTGGACCTGGCCTATGTGCTGCTGGTGGTCTTCATCCTGATGACCACCGCGTCGGTTCAGGGCCTGCCCATCAGCCTGCCCAAGCCGTCGAACAAGCCGTCGACCGAGAAGCATGAGTTGCTGATCGTCCAGGTCAGTGCCAACGGCGCGCTGCTGCTCAATGGCGCCTCGCTGTCCATCGACGAGATCGAGCGCCGGCTGGTTGCCGCCAAGGCCCGCGACCCCAAGTCGTCAGTGGCCATCAAGGGCGACCCGAGTGCGGCCTACGAGCAGGTGGTGGCGGTCATCGACCTGTGCAACAAGCTGTCGATCGACATGGGTCTGATCACGTCGCGCATCGGCACCTGAGGAGCCTCCATGCACCACACCACATCATTGATTGCCGCCCGCCGGCACCGCCCGCTGGAAAGCGCGCGCGGCGCCGTTCGCGCCGACCTGCTCAAGCGCATTGCCCTGGGCATGGGCGCCGTGCTGATCATCGGCCTGCTCGCCTGGGCCCTGAGCCAACTGGCCAAGGGCAAAGACGATGCGCCCAAGCGCCAGGTGGCCAAGATCGCCTTGCTGCCCGACACCCCGCCGCCGCCGCCCCCGCCGCCGCCCAAGGAGCGCAAGGAAGAGCTGCCCAAGAACGAGCCGCGGCCCCAGCCCACACCCGACAACACGCCCAAGCCGCCGGTCGATGCGTCGATCAAGATGGAAGGTGCCGCCGGCAACGGCCCCAGCGCTTTCCAGGCTGGCAGCGTGAGCAAGGAATACGCGGGCGGCGCACCGGTGGTCGGCGGCGCTGCCTCGTCGGCCGGTGGGGTGGACCGCGCGGCCGAGCGGCTTTATGCCGGCACGGTGCGCCAGATGCTGCGCGACGAGATCGAGCGCCAACTGGCCCCCGACGCCGGGGAGATCCAGGCCAGCTTTGCAGTGTGGGTGGCCGGCGATGGTCGCATCAGCCGCTGGGAGCTGGATCTGGCCGAGGGCCAGAGCGCGCCGAGCAGTGCGGCGCTCGACAAGGCGCTGGCCCGCAGCGCCGAGAGCCTGCGCCTGCCCAGCCCCAAGGCCTATGCCCAACCCATGCGATTTCGCCTGACCTTGCGGGCCAATGGCTAAGCGGCTGAGCCTGGTCCTGAATCGATTGTTTGCTTGTTCATCCGGCCTCAGTGGCCGCATCCCCGGAGTTTCTGGAATGACCCGTCCCGCTTTCCCGCTGCGCGCCCTGCCGATGCTGTTGGCCACTGTGCTGGCCAGCCCCGCAGCCTGGGCTCAAGCCGCCGCCCCAGCCGCAGCCCCCACCGACGTGGCCGCGCTGGCTGAAATGCGCGCCACCACGCTGGCGCTGATCGAAGCCCTGGTCGAGCAAGGCCTGCTCAGCCGCGCCCGCGCCGATGAGCTGCTGCGCAAGGCCCGCAGTGCCGGCGAGCAGGCTGCCCTGCAGGCCACGGCCCGCGCCGAGCCGGCACCGGCCGGCAGCGCACCGGCTGCCGTGGCTGGCACTGCCGCAGTGGCCGGGGCCGCCGGTGCTGCCGGGGGTGCCACTGCGGGTGCGGCGGGTGCGGCGGCCGCCACCTGGGGCCAGCCCCGCAATGTGGTGCGCGTGCCCTACCTGCCGGACAGCGCCAAGGCGCAGATCAAGGAAGACATCCGCAACGACGTGCTGGCCACCGCCCGCGAAGAGGGTTGGGCTGACGCGCGCAAGCTGCCGGGCTGGGTCCGCGGCTTGAGCTTCTCGGGCGACGTGCGCACCCGGGCCCAGGGCGAGAACTTTGCGGCTGACAACGTGGCGCCCGAGGTGTTCCGTTCGCAGACCGACTCGCCCGCCTGGGCACCCGACCTGACCAACACCCGCACCGACCGCAAGCGCATGACGGTGCGCGCCCGCGTGGCCGTGGCCGCCAAGGCCAGCGACAGCTTGAACGCCGGCGTCCGCATCACCACCGGCAGCAGCACCGGCAGCCCCACCTCGGCCTCGCAGACGGCAGGCAATGGCTTCAACCGCTATGGCGTGTCGATGGACCGGGCGTTCATCCGCTGGGAGCCCAGCCACCTGCTGCGCATGGAAGCCGGCCGCATGGCCGTGCCGTTTGACCACACCGACCTGCTGTTCCCTGACGACCTGTCGCTGGACGGCGTGGCCGCCAAGGGCGAGCTGGACCTGGCCAGTGGCATGTTCGGCTTTGCCGTGGCCGGCGCGTTTCCGCTGGAGGAGTTCGCGTCCACCGCACGCGACAAGTACCTGCTGGGCGGCCAGATGGGCCTGGACTGGGCGCTGGACTCGGACTGGAAGCTGCGGGCGGCGGTTGGTCTCTATGAGTTCCGCAACATCGAGGGCGAGCGCGAGTCCGCGCTGCCGCCCACCGGCGCGCTGGCCGGCACCACCGGCTACCAGTCCAGCCAGTACCTGGCCTCGGTCCGCCAGAAGGGCAACACCCTGATCAACCTGAACGCGCCGGGCAGCACCGCATCGCCGGTCTGGGGCTTGGCCTCCAAGTTCCGGCCGGTGGACCTGACGCTGAGCCTGACCGCGCGCCACTTCATGCCCTATGAGCTGGGCTTCGTGCTCAACGTGGTCAAGAACACGGCCTTTGACAAGGCCGACATCGCGCGCCGCGCCGGCACGGCGGCGGTCAACGACCTGGTCGACATGACGAACGGCTACCAGATGCGCCTGAACTTTGGCGCCGCTCGCATGGACGAGCCCGGCGCCTGGAGCACCTACCTGGCCTTCCGCAAGTTCGAGCGCGACGCCTGGGTCGATGCCTACACCGACACCACCTGGCATCTGGGCGGCACCAACTACAAGGGCTTCAGCCTGGGCGGCCTGTACGCCTTTGACAACAAGGCCACCCTGGGCGCCCGCCTGACCAGCACCCGCAATCTGGACGATGGCGTGCGCTACGGCAGTGGCTCGGCCTTGAGCGGCAACCTGAGCAGCGCGCCGTTGAAGATCGACGTCGTGCAGGTCGATGTCAATTTCCGTTTCTGAGCAGGAGCCGGCTGACATGACCCGCATGACTTCCATCTCCACCGCGCTGGCCTTGACCCTGACGCTGTGCGCCGCTGGCGCCGGTGCGGCCGAGGGCGATGCCAAGCTGTCGCAAGCCCGTGACGTGGCCCGCAAGGCCCAGCAGGCCCTGCAGCAGACCCAGCAAGAAAAGTCCGGCCTGGAGCGCGACAAGGCCGCCTTGCAGAAGGCCCTGGACGAGCAGAAAGAGGCGCGCGGCCAGCTTGACGCCGCCGCCCGCCGGCAGACCGGCGCATTGGCCGATCTGCGCAAGCAACTGGCGGATCTGGAGGCTGCCCTGGCCGCCGGCAAGAAGGCCCAGGCCGACACCGACCAGCAACTGGCCGCCACCCAGGCCGAGCTGCTGACCGCGCAGCGCCAGCTGACCGAGCAGCGCCGCGTCAGCGCCGCCGTCACGGCGCTGCTGCAGCGCAACGTCAAGGCCTTGGGCCAGGCCGAGGCTGCCAACGCCCGTCTGCACGCCCTCGGCTTGCAAGCCGTGCAAGCCTACGAGCAGCGCACGCCCGAGGCCATGCGCGCCCACGATGAGCCCTTCCTGGGGCTGGCGGCGGTGCGCTATCAGAGCGAGGCCGACGGCATGCGCCGCGCCATGGACGAGGCGCTGGCCGGCGTGGAAGTGCCCACCAAGCCCTGACGCAACGACATCGGCCCGCAAGCTCGGGCCGATGATCGACAATGAGCCCATGGTGACGAAAAAACCCAAGGGCCTCGGGATGGGGCTGGAGGCATTGCTGGGCCCCAAGGTCAGTGACAGCCCGGCCGCTGCGGCGGCGCGCGACGGTGCGCCCAGCGTGCTGCCGCTGAGCGTGCTGCAGGCCGGCAAGTACCAGCCGCGCACGCGCATGGACGAGGGCTCGCTCTACGAGCTGGCCGAGAGCATCAAGGGCCAGGGCATCATGCAGCCCATCCTGGTCCGGCCGCTGGCCGAGGCCGGGCGCTACGAGATCATTGCCGGCGAGCGCCGCTTCCGGGCGGCGCTGATTGCCGGCCTGAGCGAGGTGCCGGTGCTGGTCAAGCCGGTGGCCGACGAGGCCGCCGCCGTGATGGCGCTGATCGAGAACATCCAGCGCGAGGACCTGAATCCGCTGGAAGAAGCTCAAGGCCTGAAGCGCCTGGTCGATGAATTTGGCCTGACCCACGAGCAAGCCGCCCAGAGCGTGGGCCGCTCACGCAGCGCCGCCAGCAACCTGCTGCGCCTGCTCAACCTGGCTGAGCCAGTGCAGAAGCTGCTGATGGCCGGCGATGTGGACATGGGCCATGCCCGTGCGCTGCTGCCGCTGCCGGCCGCCCAGCAGATCTTGACGGCCCACGAGATCGTGGCCCGCAAGCTGTCGGTGCGCGAGGCCGAAAAGCTCGCCACCAAGGCCCTCAACCCTGGCCGCCAGACGCCCTTGCTGCGCATGGCCGCCGAAAAATCGCGCGACATCGTGCGCATCGAAGAGCAATTGGCTGACCTGCTGACCGCCGACGTGGAGATCCGCGTGCAACGCAAGACCCGCCGCGGTGAGCAAGGCGAAGTGGTGATCCGCTTCGGCTCGATCGACGAGCTGAGCGGCTTGCTGGACAAGCTGGGCTTGTCCGAGCGCTGAGTCCGCGCCCGGTAGGGCGCGGAGGCTCATGGGGCTGTCAAGGCAGGTGCTGTGTGACCCGCTGCAGGCTGCCGGCCGTGCCAGGGGTGACCTGCCAGAGGTCGCGGACTGAGTCTCCAAAGCTGGTCGTCGCCAGCGAAGAGGGCAGCCCTGCCACGAACGAATGCTGGATCGGCAGGTTGAGCGTGGTGCCAGCGGCGAGCTCAGCCAAACTCTGCTGTGCGCTGCCATCCAGACCGAACTGCGACACCGGGCCGGCGCCGCACAGGCCGGTGCTGGCGTCCTTGGTGCAGGCCAGAAACCCTTGCAGGACGGGCGCCCGGCCGGCGATTCGCTCCGCCGAATGAACGGCGCCCAGGATCGGGCCGTTGCCTTGGCTGAGCACTCGGCCCTGCATGTCCAGCACGGACCAGCCCCAGTTGCCGGCTTGGCGGAACAGGGCTTTGCCGTCCGTGACGCCAAAGAGGATCGCGGTGTTGACCCCGCCCGATACCTGGGTGATGGCCCCGGTGGTCTTGTTCATGGACTCGTAGACCGTGCAGCACTGCGGCACCTGGGGCACGGTGCGCATCGCCAGCACGGCGTCGCCGGCGTCCCAAAGCGTCCACGGCACATCGGCAAACGCGCCCAGCGTCGTCACGCTGTCGCCCTCGAGGTGCAGCAGCGTGGCCCCGTCGAGCAACCAGATGCCGGTGGCGTCGCTCACGGCGCTGGGGCTGCTGGTGTGCTGCATCGCGTGGGTGAAGCTGGTGTCCAGCGACACGCCGGCGTCGTTCCAGATCAGGCGACGCAGCTGCTGGTTGACCACGACATAGGCGCGGCCGGCTTGCGCCGGGTCGAAGCCCACCCAGTAGATGCCCAGGCTGCCGCCAGAAACGGCAGTGAAGCCGACGCTGCTGCCGTCGGTGGCCAGCACGCTCAGGCCGGACTGGCCAGCGTCGTTGGATGTGGCCACGACGATGTAGCGGCCGGCGCCCGCGCTGTCGGGCAGGGCGGCCAATACCT
>CALRVU010000021.1:0-16626 GCA_943371685.1 Bordetella parapertussis
GCGGTGTCCGGCGGGGCCATGTCCAGTCCGGTGTTCGACGTCAACAATGACGGTGTCGTGGATGAGAACGACACCTCGGTGGCGGGTTACCAGACGGTGGCTGACGGCGTCGACAAGTTGTTGACCGGACAGGACGGCGTGGTCGATGACTTCTCCACTCAGCAGTGCATCCCTGACAAGAATGCCAAATGCAAGCGCGCGAACGCCTGCCTGGTGGTGGTGGTGAACACCAGCAATGAGGCGGAAGAGGTTTGCGTGGACGGCCCGGTGCGTGAAGAATGCCTGCCCGGCTATCCCAAGGGGGATCCCTATTGCACGTGCCCTGACGGCACCGCGCGTGCCGCAGATGGCACTTGCCCCCCGGAGGACTGCAAGACCACTGGCACTTGCCCCACGCCCACCGTGACCATCAAGGACCGGGTCTGGCGTCGCATCCTCAACCATCCATGACCACCGGAGACATCATGAATCAAGGTCGGGTATCAAATCCTGGCGCGGCACAGACGGGTTTCACGCTGGTGGAGCTCATGATCGTGGTCGCCATCGTGGCCATCCTGAGTGCGATTGCCCTGCCGATGTACACCAGCCAGGTGCAGCGAGGCAAGCGGGCCGATGCGACAGTGGTGATGATGGAAGCGCAGCAGTACATGCAGCGCTACTACACCGCCGCCAACAGCTATGCGGGTGCGTCCTTGCCGGACGGCCTCAACAGGGCGCCCAAGGGTGGAACCAAGGTCTACGACATCTCGGTCACGCCGTCGACGTCCGGACAGTCCTATTCCATCGCCGCTGATCTGGCGGTGGCCAACGAAGATGATCCCTGCGGGACCCTGACCTTGTCCGACACCGGTGCCAAGGACAGCAGCAAGGGCACACCGGCAGATTGCTGGCGCTGAGGCGCCGTCTTAGATCTCCTTGATCAGCCGGCTGAACTCGTCCACGTCCTCAAAGCTGCGATAGACCGAGGCAAAGCGCACATAGGCGACCTTGTCCAGGCGCTTGAGCTCGCGCATAACCAGCTCGCCCACGCGGGTGGAGGGGACTTCGCGCAGGCCGCTGGCCAGCAGCTTTTCCTGGATTCGCTCGATGGCGGCATCCACTTGCTCGATGCTGACCGGCCGCTTGCGCAGGGCCATGGTCATGGACGCCCGCGGTTTGGCGGCGTCATAGTCCACCCGGGCGCCGCTGCGCTTGACGATCGCCGGCAAGGCGATTTCGGCGCGCTCATAGGTGGTGAATCGCTTGTCGCAGCCTGTGCACTTGCGCCTGCGGCGCACCACATCACCTTCATCGGACTCGCGGGTCTCGGACACCTGGGTTTCGTCGTGTCCGCAATAGGGGCAGCGCATGGGCTGGGCTCCGGTGGATGCTGGTCGGCCTGAAACGAAACAGGCCCGGCGGCGGTGTGCCGGCGGGCCTGTGCGTCAGGTCATGGGGCTGAAGGTCAACGGTAGACGGGGAAGTCGCGGGTCAGGGCGGCAACCTTGGCGCGCACGGTGGCCAGATTGGCTTCGTCGTGCGGATTGTCCAGCACGTCGGCGATCAGGTGCGCCGTGGCGCGGGCCTGTTCTTCCTTGAAGCCGCGGGTGGTCATGGCAGGTGTGCCCAGGCGGATGCCGCTGGTGACCATCGGCTTCTGCGGGTCGTTGGGGATGCCGTTCTTGTTGCAGGTCATGTGGGCCGCGCCCAGGATGGCCTCGGCCTCCTTGCCGGTCAGGCCCTTGGGGCGCAGGTCGACCAGCATCACATGGCTCTCGGTGCGGCCGCTGACGATGCGCAGGCCGCGCTCGATCAGGGTTTCGGCCAGCACCTTGGCGTTCTTCACGACCTGCGCCTGATAGGCCTTGAAATCGGGCGTCAGCGCTTCCTTGAAGGCCACGGCCTTGCCGCCGATGACATGCATCAGCGGGCCGCCCTGGATGCCGGGGAAGATCGCCGAGTTGATCTTCTTGGCGATCGCTTCATCGTTCATCAAGATGATGCCGCCACGAGGGCCGCGCAGGCTCTTGTGGGTGGTGCTGGTCACCACATCGGCGAACGGCACGGGGTTCGGATAGACCCCAGCGGCGATCAGGCCGGCGTAGTGCGCCATGTCGACCATGAAATAGGCGCCCACTTCCTTGGCGATCTTGGCGAAACGTTCAAAGTCGATGCGCAGTGCGTAGGCCGAAGCGCCGGCAATGATGAGCTTCGGGCGGTGTTCGCGAGCGGTGGCTTCCATCGCCTCGTAGTCGATGGCTTCGGCGGCGTCCAGGCCGTAGCTGACGACCTTGAACCACTTGCCGGACATGTTCAGTGGCATGCCGTGGGTCAGGTGGCCGCCTTCAGCCAGGCTCATGCCCATGATGGTGTCGCCGGGCTGAAGCAGGCCGAAGAACACGGCCTGATTGGCCTGCGAGCCGCTGTTGGGCTGCACATTGGCGAAATTGGCGCCAAACAACTGCTTGACCCGGTCAATGGCCAATTGCTCGACCACGTCGACGTTCTCGCAGCCGCCGTAGTAGCGCTTGCCGGGATAGCCTTCGGCGTACTTGTTGGTCAGCTGGCTGCCTTGCACGGCCATCACGGCGGGCGAGGTGTAGTTCTCGGAAGCGATCAGCTCGATGTGCTCTTCCTGCCGCTGGTTCTCGGCGAGGATGGCGGCGTTGAGCTCGGGATCGACCTGGGCGATGGTCGAGAGGCTGCGGTCAAACATGGGAGATTTCCTTCAGGTCGGGGCGAGTTGACCCCTTGTGCAGGTCGATGCACAAGTCGGGTGGCCCAGGCGAACGGCATGGTTCAAGATGGGCAAGCCATCTCCGCGCTTCCCGGTGGTGATCCACCTCAAGGCTCGGTGGCTCAGGAAGAGCCGCCGGGCCTTTGTCGCCAGTCGCGCGTGTCGAGGTTGCTAGTGTAGCGTCAGCCTGCCAGCGCCACTTGGGCGGTGGTATCGGGCCCTGTGGCACCGCTGGCCGGGGCGGCCGGGCCGCGCAGCTCCAGCGTGGCGGATTGCGAAGCCGCAGGTGCCGGGGTGGCCACCATGTTCGGTGCGGTCAAGGGCACTTGCTGCCCGGACGCCACGCGCAGCAGATGGCGCTGTTCAGCCAACACCTTGCTGGCGTAGCCGCCGTCGTCTTCCATGTTGGCGGCGCCCACATAGAAGCGCAGGCCGGCCTCGAGTCCGCCAGCGCGGGCAATGCACTCCTTGAGCACCTGCACGCCCACGCGCAGATTCGTCACCGGATCAAAGGCCGTGAGCTTGCCGCCGAAGGCTTCGTATTTGTCGGTATGGACGCCGGTCATCACCTGCATCAGCCCCTGCGCGCCGACGGGGCTCTGGGCAAACGGGTTGAAGCTCGACTCGACCGCCATGATCGCGAGGATCAGGGTCGGATCCAGGCTGGCACGCTGGCCGATGTGCCAAGCCTCCTGCACCAGGCGGGCCACGGGTTCGGGCGCGACCTTGTAGCGGCGTGCCAGCCAACTGGCCACCGAGGCCTGCTGCCGGCTCAAGGTGGCCGGGTCAGTGGCCAGGGCGCGCGCCAGGTTGGCCGACTCAGGGTCGTCCGGCATGGCCACGAAACCCAGTTCAGCCGTTCGCTCGGCATCGCGGCTCTGCAGCCAGCCCAGGGCCTGCTGCTCCACGGCCGCGCGCAGATCGGCCCGGCTCAAGGTCAACACCAGCGCTGCGATCACCACCAGGCCCAGCATGGCCAGCATGTTGTGGCTCACTTCGAGCAAGCCATGCCCTGCATCACGCAAAAAGATGCCCGTACTGCGGCGTCCTGCGTGGGTCATGCGCTGCCACCATTGCGGTTCAGTCATGTCCATCCTTTCTTCGGGTCGCCGCCCTGTACGGTCTCTGCGGCGTCGCGCCGAGTGTGCAGACCTGGGGTGGCGATAATCGGATGCCTGACGGGCGACAGCGCGGTAGAGGCCGGCGCACGCATCAAGCGGGATGGTTTCCCTGTCACGGCACCCCATGGCGGGTGCGGGTAAACCCGAGTTCAGTCGTCAGGTCGAATTGTAGGGAGCCTCGTAATAACCAGTCAACAATAAGGGTTGGCTACTTCATAACCAATCGATATGAAATACAGGGATCTGCGCGACTTCATCGGTGCCTTGGGCACCACCGGGCAACTGATCCGGGTGACGCAGCCGGTCTCGCCACGGCTCGAGATGACGGCGCTGGCCGACCGCGTGCTTCAGTCCGGCGGCCCGGCGCTGTTGTTTGAACATCCGGCACAGGCCGGGGCCGAACATGTGCCGGTGCTGGCCAACCTGTTTGGCACACCCGATCGGGTGGCGCTCGGCATGGGGGCCGATTCGGTGGCTGATCTGCGCGACGTCGGCCGCTTGCTGGCCGCGCTGAAGGCGCCGGAGCCCCCGAAAAGCCTGCGCGAGGCCGGCAAGCTCTGGCACATGGCCAAGGCGGTCTGGGACATGAAGCCGGCCCTGGTCGGCTCGCCGCCGTGCCAGGAGGTCCAGATCAGCGGCACCGATGTGGACCTCGGCCGCTGGCCGATCCAGTTCTGCTGGCCTGGTGACGCCGCGCCCCTGATCACCTGGGGGTTGGTCATCACCCGTGGTCCGCGCAAGGTGCCCAACCCGCGCTTGCGGCAGAACCTGGGCATCTACCGGCAGCAGGTCATCTCGCGCAACGAGGTGATCATGCGTTGGTTGGCCCACCGAGGTGGTGCGCTCGACTTCCGTGACTTCGGGCGTGTCAACCCCGGGCAGCCTTTCCCGATTGCCGTGGCGCTGGGGGCCGATCCGGCGACCACGCTGGGCGCCGTGACACCGGTGCCCGACACCTTGTCCGAGTACCAGTTTGCAGGCTTGCTGCGCGGTGGTCGCACCGAGCTGGCTGAGAGCTCGGTCGGCGAGGGCGACTTGAAGCTGCAAGTGCCGGCTCGCGCCGAAATGGTGCTGGAGGGACACATTCCGCCAGCCCCGGCGGGCTACACCGGCCACAGCGAGCATGGCGTGCCACTGAAAGAGCTGAACGGCTATCTGCATGCGCTGGAAGGCCCTTATGGCGACCATACCGGCTACTACAACGAGCAGGACTGGTTTCCGGTCTTCCGCATCGACCGGCTGACCCATCGACGCGATCCGATCTACCACTCGACCTACACCGGCAAGCCGCCTGACGAGCCGGCGGTGCTGGGGGTGGCGCTCAACGAAGTGTTCGTGCCGATCCTGCAGAAGCAGTTTCCAGAGATCGTCGACTTCTATCTGCCGCCCGAGGGCTGCAGCTACCGCATGGCGGTGGTTTCCATCAAGAAAAGCTACCCTGGCCACGCCAAGCGGGTGATGTTCGGGATCTGGAGTTTCCTGCGTCAATTCATGTACACCAAGTTCATCGTGGTGACCGACGAGGACGTCAACATCCGCGACTGGAAGGACGTGATCTGGGCCATCACCACGCGCATGGATCCGGTGCGAGACACCACGCTGGTGGAGAACACGCCGATCGACTACCTGGACTTTGCGTCCCCCGTCAGCGGCCTGGGCGGCAAGATGGGCCTCGATGCCACCAACAAGTGGCCCGGCGAGACCACGCGTGAGTGGGGCCGCTGCATCAGCATGGATCCGGAAGTGGATGCCCGAATGCGCGCACTTTTTGACCAATTGGGCTTGTGAGTCCGAAAGCCGGACGGCCCGGTCGTCAGAAGGGGCTTGCGCACCGCACTCGACAGGATTACGCTCTGCTTGCCTCTTCACTGAGGTTACCCAAGTAGGTGCCTTCTCGGCGCCTTGGGATCACTGGCCCGATACACGCCATTGATCCGCTGGATGGCGATGCCGTCCTCAAGCCCCTCTGCCCGGCAACGGTCAGAGGGGCTTCGTGCTTCTGGGTCTGCCTGGCGTGTTGCGGCGAGGGTGTCATCGACTGCGCCGACAATCTCGAGCTCGAGCATGACTTGTTGAGAGTTCCGACGTGACTGAATCCGCTGCTGTCCAGACGCCCCAGGCCCCAGCTCGCCAGCGTCGCATAGTCATCTGGTGCACGGCCGCGATGCTGCTGGTGCTGGCCACGCTGAGCTGGGGCGTTCCGGCAGGATTGCGTTGGGGGCTGGAGACCCAGGGTTCTGACAGCCTCGGCCGGCAGATCACCCTGGAGGCGATCCGGTTCAATCCCTTCTTGCTCAAGGTGGCTGTCGAGGGCTTGCGGATTGCAGGCCCGCAAGCGACTGATGTGCCGGTGTTGCAGGTGTCGCGCCTGGAGGTCGACCTCAGTCTTCAGTCGCTGTGGCGGATGGCGCCGGTCATCGAAGGGCTGCGTGTCGAGTCACCTGTTGTGCATGTGGCGAGGTTGGCCGACGGTCGCTATGACTTGGATGACGTGCTCGCCCGCTTGAGCCGGCCCGCCAGCCCTGCCGGCCCTGAGGATGCACCGCTGCCGCGATTTGCCTTGTTCAATCTGACGGTGACCCAGGGCGAGGTGGAGTTTGATGACCAACCGACGCAGCAGCGTCATCAGCTGAAGCAGCTGGAACTGGGCGTGCCGGCGGTGTCCACCCTGGATGACGCCAGCGCCACGGCCACGGTTCAGCCACGCCTGGCATTCGTGCTGGACGGCAGCGTTTTTGACTCAGCCAGTGCGCTGACGCCATTTGATCCGAAGGCCCCTGAGCGCATCCAGCTCAAGGCCGATCAGATTGATCTGGCCCATTGGCGGCCTTACTTGCCGCAATCGCTGCCGGTGCGGCCGGATGCGGGTCGCCTGTCCTTTGATCTGGCGCTGGGCTTTGTGCATTCGGCCTCGGGCGTGACGGGCTTGGCATTGTCCGGACAGGCGGCTTTGGCGGACCTCAAGCTGGTGGACCGCATCGGCTCAGCCCTGTTGATGCTCGGCCAGCTCAAGGTGGATCTTGCGTCGCTGGACCTGCAGAAGCGGACGGTCGATGTGCGGGCGGTGTCGGCCGATGGACTCCGCATGCCGCTGGCGCGCAATGCCCAGGGCCGCTGGGGCTTCGAGTCATGGTGGCCCGCCGCGCCCGCTGGCGCAGCGCCTCAAGGGGCGCCCTCATCGGCCTGGCAGGTGAAGCTTGCACGCTTTGATGCGCAGGACTGGCGCAGCGATGTCGAGGACGCTGCCGTTCGGCCCGCTGCGCATTGGGCTTTGCTGGTGCCCCAGTTGAGCGTCCGTGATCTGCATTGGCCCTTGCACACAGCCGAGTCGACCCAGTTGGAGGCTGCGCTCGGGCTTGTGGCGGCCGATCGGCCTGCCGGCACGGTGCGCCTCACGGCGCAGCTCAACCGCGCCGGTGGCGAGGCCCGCATCGGTGCCGATGACTGGACGCTG
This sequence comes from Bordetella parapertussis, assembly GCA_943371685.1. Classification (GTDB taxonomy): domain Bacteria; phylum Pseudomonadota; class Gammaproteobacteria; order Burkholderiales; family Burkholderiaceae_C; genus Ideonella; species Ideonella parapertussis_A. Next base: position 7,292 of record CALRVU010000021.1, read on the forward strand.
CCACCCTGGCAGCCCTACCTGGCCAAGCATTTGCGGGTGCGTCTGGAGGGCACGCTGGCGACCGAGGCCAAGGCAGTCTGGCTGGGTGAGCCCGGCGCAGCCCTGCCCAAGGTCGAGGTGTCCGCCCTGCGCCTGGAGCGCTTCCGGGCCGTGCTGGGTGAGCGGCGAGCATCGGTTACGGTGGCCGCCTGGCCGCTGCTGGCACTCGACGGCTTGACGCTGGATCTGGAGGCTCGAACGGCCAGGCTGGCCGGCGTGAGCTGGACCCAGCCCAGCGTGTCCTTGTCCCGCAACGCCGAAGGCCGCTTGAGCCTGGATGAATGGTTGGTGCCCGCGCCGCAGGCCGATGGCGCACAGGCTCAGCCCACGCCGGCACTGGCCACCGACAAGCCGTGGCAGCTGACCCTGGCCCGGGCTGCGGTGAGCGGTGGCCGTGTGCAATGGCGGGACGATGCTCCGGGCCATGAGCCCGTGGCCGTGGATGTGAACGACCTGAAGCTGCAGGCTGCAGGCCTGACCTGGCCGGCTCGGCCAGCCGAGACCCTCGCCCTGAGCGGCAGTCTGCGTTTGGGCGCGCCGGGTGCGCGCCCAGCCGGCCTGGGCTTGCTGAGCTGGCAGGGTCGCCTGGGACTGGCGCCCGTGGCCTGGGTGGGCAAGGTGCAGGCTGATCGCTTGCCGCTGCAGACGATGGGCGCCTACCTGACGCCTGGGTTCCCGGTCAAACTGGAGAGCCTGCTGGCCAGCGGCACGCTGGACGGCACGGCGGCGCTGGCGGAGGGCGGCCCCAGCCTGGCCTTGCGCGGTGCGCTGCAACTGGCCGATCTGCACCTCGCCGAGTCGGCCGAGGAGGATGTCAGTGGCCGTGACCTGCTGAGCTGGCAGCGCTTGACGCTTGATGGTCTGGCGCTGCAGCTGGCACCGCAACAGCGCCCCAAATTGGCGGTGGCATCGGCCGCCCTGTCGGAGGTCTTTGCCCGGCTGGTCGTGACAGAGCGCGGAAGGCTCAACTTCAACAGCCTGGCCGCCGTGCCGGAGCCAGCAGCCAGCGCAGCGGCTGTGCCGGCGGCCACACCCAAGCCGACGCTGGCGCCGATCATCGAGGTCGGTGGCGTGCAGATCAGCCGCGGACGGGTCGACTTTGCCGACCGGTTCATCCGGCCCAACTACCGCACCGATCTGACCGAGCTCAATGGTCGCCTGGGGGCGTTCAGCTCCGAGGCCGGCGCTCAGCAATCGGCCACCCTGGAATTGAACGGCAAGGCGGCCGGAACGGCCACGCTGGCGGTGCGCGGCAGCCTCAAGCCCACGGTCCAGCCATTGCAGCTGGACATCCAGGCGCGGGCCAGCGACCTGGAGCTGGCGCCACTGTCGCCGTATGCCGGCAAGTACGCGGGCTATGCCATCGAGCGGGGCAAGCTGACCATGGACGTGGCCTATCGCATCGAGGCCGATGGCACGCTGCAGGCGCGCAACCAGCTCCTGCTCAATCAGTTGACGTTTGGTGAGCGGATCGAGAGTCCGGATGCCACGCGCTTGCCGGTGCAACTGGCGGTCGCTCTGCTGAAGGACCGCAATGGCGTGATCGACCTGAATTTGCCGATCAGCGGCTCGGTCAACGACCCGCAGTTCAGCGTCGGTGCGCTGATCTTCAAGGTGCTGGGCAATGTGCTGAGCAAGGCGGTGACGGCGCCGTTCGCGTTGCTGTCGGGTGGCGACGAGACCGTGCAGAACGTCGTGGCCTTTCTGCCGGGCTCGGCCGACCTCTCGGCCGATGCACGCGCGCAGTTGAGCACCTTGGCCGGCAAACTGGCCGAGCGCCCGGCCCTGACCATGACGGTGACGGGCTTGGCCGATCTGGCCAGTGAGCAGGACGCCCTGCGCGCGAACTGGTTGCAAGGCCGATTGCGGGCCGAAGCGCGCAGGGAGGCGCTGCGCGCAGGTGCGGCCGAGGACACGGTCCAGCCCGAGCTCACGCCTGCCAAGGCGCTGGAGATGCTGGAGCGCGTCTACAGCGACGCGAAACTGCCGAACAAGCCGCGCAATGTGCTGGGTCTGGCCAAACGACTGCCAGCTGAAGACATGGCGAGCTTGTTGCGGGCCAGTGCGCCGGTGACGGAGGAGTCGGTGCGCGAACTTGCCTTGCAGCGTGGCATCGCCGTTCGAGATGCCCTGTTGGCGCGGGGTTTGCCCAGCGAACGCCTGTTCATGGCCGCGCCCCGCTGGCAGGCGCCGTCTGCCAGCGATGGCACTTGGGCGCCGCGGGTTGAATTGAGCCTGGCCATGCCCTGATCCCACGGACCGGCAGAATGCGAGGCTGGCTCGGTTCGAGCCGGGAGCACATGCATGACTCAAGATTCCAACCTTCAGTCCATCACCTTGGGTGGTGGCTGCTTCTGGTGTACCGAAGCGGTTTATGAACAAGTGGCCGGTGTGCAGTCGGTCGAGTCCGGCTACACCAACGGGCATGTGAACGCGCCCACCTATGAGCAGGTGTGCACTGGCGACACGGGCCACGCCGAGGTGGTCAAACTGGTGTTTGATCCGGCGCGTGTGAGCCTGCGCGACCTGCTGGAGGTCTTTTTCGTCGTTCACGACCCGACCACGCTCAACCGCCAGGGCAATGATGTGGGTTCGCAGTACCGTTCAGGCATCTACGTCCAAAACGAAGATCAGGCGGCGGTGGCGCGCGAGGTGCTGGCCGAGGTTCAGCAGGCCTGCGGTGGGCGGGCGGTGACCGAGATCCTGCCGCTGCAGAACTATTCAGCCGCCGAGGCCTATCACCAGCACTACTTCGCCAACCACCCTGGCCAGGGCTATTGCGCCTTTGTCGTGGCACCCAAGGTTGAGAAGTTCCGCAGCCGGTTTGCGCAGCTCATGCGTGGCTGAGCAAGGGGCGGTGTGGCCGGGTGGCGTAGCATCCGGGCTTAGTCCATGATTTCAGGCCCCTTGATCAGCTCTGCGTCCCGCACACGCGGTCTGCCCCTTGCTCCGGCATGGGGTGGGCGGATTCGATCCGTCTGGTCGGTCGTGTGGCTTGCCGCGGTGCTGCTGCTGGCGCAAGGTCTGGGGCAGTGGCACCGGGTTGCGCACGCCGGAGCGGAACGGCCCAGCGTTGTTGCCCCGTCTGAGCCATCGGGCCACGAGCTGTTCTCCCATGCAGCGGGCCATGCTGACTGCCAGCTGCTGGATCATCTTTTGCTCGAAGGTGGCCTGCTGGCTGCCTTGCCTGCGTTCGCGGCCGCCTTGTCGGCCGAGGCGGTGCCGACCGGGCGGGCGCTGTCCGCGCCGGCCTTGGTGCTCAGGCGCGCCTACCTCGCGCGCGCGCCGCCACTGCGCGGCTGAGCATTTCTGGCAGACATTGCGCGGCCCGGCTGATCCAGCCCGGTTGGCTGCGCGTTGGTGCTGGCCCCCTTCCTGAACATGTCCGGCCTCCGGGCGTCCTCAGCTTTGCTGAGCGCGCAACTGGATCGCCGTCTCCCTTTCGCTGCGCGGCGCCTTGCGGGTCCGCGCGGCCCATCCATTGCTTTCCGTCATGAAATCCCTGTCCTTGAAACACAACGCTCCCGGCCCGCTGGCCCTGCTGCCTTGGGCCGCCGCCTGGTTCTGCATGTCGGCCGCGTCCGCATCCGCGCAATCGCAGACCGAGGCGACCAAGCCGGCGCGACCCGCCGAGTTGGCGCCGGTCCTGATCACCGGCAATCCTTTGGCGGGTCAGCTCTCGCAGGGGGCTAGCGTCTTGACCGGTGATCGCCTGACGCTCCGCCTGGCGCCCACCTTGGGGGAAACGCTGGACGGGCTGCCGGGTGTGGCCTCCACCTGGTTCGGACCGAACAGCAACCGGCCAACCATCCGTGGACTGGACGGTGACCGGGTCCGCTTGCTGGACAACGCGGGGGCCTCGGTCGATGCCTCCAACTTGAGCTTCGACCATGCCGTGGCGCTCGACCCTTTGGTGGTCGAGCGGATTGAAGTCCTGCGCGGGCCGGCCTCGCTGCTCTACGGCGGCAATGCGACGGGCGGCGTGGTCAATGTGCTGGACAACCGGATTCCCGTCACGCCGGTTGATCGGCTGAGCGGCCGAACCGAAGTCCGGGCGGGCGGTGCGGCGTCGGAACGGTCTGCCTCGGCCTTGCTTGAAGGCGGTGCGGGCGGGCTGAGCTGGCATGTGGACGGCTTTCGCCGCGAGACCGATGATCTGCGCACGCCGCGCTTCACGCCGCTGGAGGACGGTGCCGCCATCGATGCCACGGATCGCGTGCGCAACTCTGCGGCCAGTACCCGAGGGGCTGCGGTTGGCGCGTCCTGGGCGGACGCGGATGGCCATGTCGGTGCTTCGGTCGACACCTATCGCAACCGCTATGGCGTGACCGTCGAGCCGGATGTGATCATCCGGATGGCCCGTGAACGTTTCACGCTGGCGGGCGCCCGTGCGGTGTCGGGCACCTGGCTGCAGGGTGTGAACGCGCGCTATGGCCACACGCGCTACCGGCACGAAGAGGTGGAAGGCACGGGCGAGGTCGGCACCACGTTCCGCAGCACCGGCGACGATCTGCGCATCGAGGCCCGGCACCGGGGCACGCTGGGCGAGCAAGGGGTGTTGGGATGGCAGGCTGAGGCGCTCGATTTCTCGGCACTGGGCGCAGAAGCCTTTGTGCCTGACACGCGCAGTCGCCAGGCGGCGGTGTTTGCACTGGAGGAGTTCAAGACAGCCGATCTGCGCTGGACCGTCGGCCTGCGGGCGGAGCAGGCGCGCGTGGAGTCCGCGGGTGACGCGCCTGGCGCCACCGAGCCTCGGTTCGGCCTCGCGAGCAGCCGGCGATTCGCACCGCTGAGTGCGTCAGTGGGTGGAACGCTGCCCCTGAGCAGCGCTTGGTCGGCCACGGCGGCGCTGGGCAGCACCCAGCGCGCCCCGGCCTACTACGAGCTGTTCGCCAACGGCCTGCATCTGGCGACGGCGGCCTTCGAGCGAGGCGATGCCACGCTGGGCGTGGAGCGCAGCGCACACCTGGACCTGGGCTTGAACTGGCAGACTCGCGCAGCGGGCTTCAAGGCGCAAGCCTATGTCATGCAGTTCAGCCACTTCATCTCGCTCGAGGCTTCGGGCGCTGAAGTCAGCGTGGACGATGAGGACGGCGGCAGCAGTCTGGTGCCTGAGTATGTGTTCCGCGGTGTGCGTGCCCGGTTGGCAGGGCTCGAACTCGACGGCCATGCGCGCTTGCTGGAGGGGCCGTGGCAACTTGACCTGAGCGGGGGCCTGGATGTGATCCGCGCCACCAACCGCGACAGCGGTCAGCCTTTGCCGCGCATCGCGCCTCTGCGCATCAGCCTCGGTCTGGACGCTGTTCATGGCGCCATGCAGGCCGGTGTCCAGGTGCGACACACCACCGCTCAGAACCGCGTGCCCACTGGTGACACGAGCACGCCGGCCGCCACGATCGTCAGTGCGTCGGTGGCCTACAGTCAGCGGTGGTCTGCTGCAGACGCGCTCTGGTTCCTGAAGGCCGACAACATCGGCAATGAACTGGCCTACAGCGCGACGGCCGTGCGCACCGTGCGCGAGCTGGCGCCGCTGCCGGGGCGCTCGATCAGCGCTGGCCTGCGTTTGCGCTTCTGATCGACGCTCAGGGCGCCAGGCGTTCGCGCAGCCAGTCCCCGTCCTGCAGGCGAAAGCGCAGGCGATCATGCAGACGGGACTTTCGACCCTGCCAGAACTCCCAGGTGTCCGGCACCAGCCGGAAACCACCCCAGTGGGGTGGCCTGGGGGGATGGAGTGCATGCTGCGCAGCGACCTTGGCTGCATTGGCCACCAGCACCGCCCTTGACGAGATCACCTCGCTCTGGGGCGATGCCCAGGCTCCGAGGCGCGAGTCCAGCGGACGCGAATGGAAGTACTCGTCGGATTCGGCTTCGCTGACGCGTTCGACGCGGCCTTCGATGCGAACCACGCGCTCCAGCTCCACCCAGTGGAACTGCAAGGCCGCGAACGGGTTGCCGCCCAGCTCGCGGCCCTTGCGGCTGTTGTAGTTGGTGTACCAGACCAGCCCCCGGGCATCAACGCCCTTGATCAGCACCACGCGGGTGGAGGGGCGGCCCTCGGGGCTGACCGTGGCCAGGGTCATCGCATTGGGCTCAGGCACCTTGGCCGCCAAAGCCTCGGCCATCCACTGTTCAAACTGCCGAAGCGGCTCCTGGGCCGCAGCTTGCTCCTCCAGCTCGGCCAGCTCGTAGCTCTTCCTCAGTCGTGCAAGATCTTCATTCATGACCAAAGTGTAGGCTTCGACTGGCTCCTAGGGTGGGGCCTTACGTAAAGCTCCCACTGGCATCCGGGCTTGATCGCGCCGATGCTGACTGTCAGCGTGTTGTGGGCCTCAGGTCGGCACAATCGTCTGTCCGCTTCGTTCAACTGATTGAAAATGAAATCGCTCCCGGCTGTTTTGGTCCTCGGCGCCGGTCAAGGACGCCGCTACCACGGTGTGCTTCACAAGCTGGCCGAGCCGCTGGGCACCTACTCTGTACTGGGGCACACGGTCCGCAACGCGCTGGCCAGCGGCCTGCCCGTGGTGGTGGTCACCACGCCGCCTTTTGCGGCGGAGGCATCCGGTCTGGTGGCGTCGCGCGACGTGGTCGTGCTGCACCCTGGCGAGGACGGGGCCACCGGCGGCATGGGTGACTCGATCGCCGCCGGCGTGGCCGCCCGGGCCGAGGCGGCGGGCTGGTTGATCCTGCCGGCTGACATGCCGCTGGTGCGCCCGGCCTCCCTGCGCAAGGTGGCTGCTGCCCTGGCGCACCATGCCGTGGCGTTTGCCCAGTACAAGGGTGAGCGGGGCCATCCGGTCGGCTTCTCTTCGGAACTCTTTTCTGACCTGGTCCGGCTCACGGGCGATGTGGGTGCGCGGCGGGTGGTGGCCCGTTACCCGGCCCAGCCCGTCGAGCTGGATGATCCCGGCGTCGTGCGGGACCTGGACACGACCTCTGATCTGCACAGCATGCGAGAAGCCTGGGCGAGCAGCACCGGTTTGGCGGCGGAGTGAATCCCGGCTGGGCATAAACCCTTTGCGGGGCAGTCCGGTTTGACCATGTAATCAAGTTACTTGATAATTGAATGCATGGTTACACATCCGGCCGGGCCCGCTGCCACGGCTTCAGCAATGAGCACTTTGCATCCCGTCGTCGCCTCGGTCACCGAGCGCATTCGTGAACGCAGCGCGGCGAAACGCAGCGCCTACCTGCAGCAGGTCGATGCCATGCGTCGCCGCCCACGTGGTGTGGACCGCATGGGCTGCGCCAATGTCGCGCATGCATTTGCCGGCATGCCAGGCTCTGACAAGTTCCGTGTGGTGGCCGAGAAGGCCCCCAACATCGGCATCGTCACGGCCTACAACGACATGTTGTCCGCCCATCAGCCCTACGAGGGCTATCCGGCGCTGATCCGCGAGGAGGCACTCAAGCGCGGTGCCACGGTGCAGGTGGCCGGTGGTGTGCCAGCCATGTGTGACGGCGTGACCCAAGGCTATCCCGGCATGGAGATGAGCCTGTTCTCGCGCGACACCATCGCCATGAGCACCGCGATTGCGCTGTCGCACGATGTGTTTGACGCGGTGCTGTTGCTCGGCATCTGCGACAAGATCGTGCCTGGATTATTGATCGGCGCCCTGCATTTCGGTCATCTGCCCTGTGTGTTCGTGCCTGCCGGTCCGATGAGCTCGGGCTTGTCCAATGGCGACAAGGCCAAGGTTCGCGAGCAAGCTGCGCAAGGCCTGGTCGGTCGTGATGAGTTGCTCAAGGCCGAACAGGCGGCGTATCACAGTCCGGGCACCTGCACGTTCTATGGCACGGCCAACTCGAACCAGATGCTGCTCGAGGCCATGGGTCTGCACCTGCCCGGCGCAGCCTTCGTTCACCCCAACACGCCGTTGCGCGATACTTTGACCCGTGAGGCGGTGTCCACCGTGCTGGCACTGCGCCCGGGTCAACGCGATCTGCCGATCGGGCATCTGGTGGACGAGCGCTGCATCGTCAATGCCATGGTGGCCCTGCTGGCCACCGGGGGGTCCACCAATCATCTGATCCACTGGGTGGCCGTGGCTCGCGCGGCTGGCATCCTGATCGACTGGACTGATTTTTCCGACTTGTCTTCCGTCGTGCCTTTGCTGGCCCGGGTCTATCCCAACGGCTCAGCCGACGTGAATCAGTTCCAGGCTGCGGGCGGCACGGGCTTTGTGCTGCGCGAGTTGATGGACGGCGGCCTGATGCATGCCGATGCAGGCGCGGTGTCGGCCGGCGGCTTGCGTGCGCAGGCCGAGCTGCCGGTGCTTGCCACCGATGCCGGCGTGGCGCGCTGGCAGGCGTTGCCCGAGGCAAGCGGCGATGAGTCGGTGCTGCGGCCCGTGAAGGCACCGTTCTCGGCCACCGGTGGCCTGAAGCTGCTGTCCGGCAATCTGGGCCGCTCGGTGATCAAGGTGTCTGCCGTGCCCGAGGACCGGCATGTGATCGAAGCCCCGGCCGTGGTCTTTGACACCCAGGACAGCCTGCAGGAAGCCTTCAAGGCAGGGCAGCTGGAGCGTGATTTCATCGCCGTGGTGCGGTTCCAGGGGCCTCAGGCCAATGGCATGCCCGAGTTGCACAAGCTCACCCCGCCATTGGCCGTGTTGCAGGGCAAGGGCTATCGGGTGGCGCTGGTCACCGATGGCCGCATGAGCGGTGCCTCGGGCAAGGTACCGGCGGCGATCCACGTCAGCCCGGAGGCGCTGGCCGGTGGCCCCTTGGCCAAGGTGCGCACCGGGGATTTGCTTCGACTCGATGCCGTGACCGGGACGCTTCAGGCCTTGGTTGACGAAGCCGAGTGGTCGGCCCGCGAAGTCGCGGTCCGCAGCGATGCGCTGGCCCAGGCCCATGGCGCCGGTCTCGGGCGCGAACTCTTCGCTGGCATGCGTCGCAATGTCAATGCCGCGGAAGAGGGCGCTTGCTCCTGGCTCTGAAAAGCGGCTCTGACCCCATTTGACTGACCCCATTTGAATTGACTCCATTGAATCAGCTGAAGAACGAATCATGAACACGCTAGAACTTGCTTCCCATGGCCCGGTGATTCCGGTCATCGTGATTGATCGGCTTGAAGATGCGGTGCCCCTGGCCGAGGCCTTGGTGGCGGGCGGGGTGCGGGTGCTGGAGGTGACGCTGCGCACGTCGGTGGCCTTGCAGGCCATCAAGGCCATGTCGGCTGTGCCGGGTGCCATCGTTGGTGCGGGCACCATCCGCAGCGCGGCCGATGCGCGGGCCGCCAAGGCTGCCGGCGCGGTGTTCGGCGTCAGTCCGGGTTACACCGCCGAAGTGGGTGC
>CALRVU010000022.1:0-14329 GCA_943371685.1 Bordetella parapertussis
TTTGGGGAGCAGTCGGCCCGGCCGGGTGGCGTATGCTGGCTGTACAGAAAACGATGGGCTGCACACCAGCCATTCTGTGCACGCCGCGGCTCTGAAGCCTCCGAATCAAGCAGGCTGGCACTATTGCTTCAAAAAGCACCACGCTCGAGTTCCGTTCAATGGATGCAGCCTTCTATACCTTGCTATTGCTGACCACCGCCCTGAACGTTTGGGCCACGGTGAGGGTCTTCCGTGCGGAAGACCTGGAACTCAGGCAGCGGGTATTGCAGACCATCCTTGTCTGGCTTCTTCCGGTGCTTGGAGCCGCAGGGGTACTTATGATCCGCTGGTCGTTGAGATCTGAATCACATCGCCGCACCTCGGATATGGAACACGAGAGCTGGCAAAACGCCCAAGACAGGGCACATGGAGTCGAGTAGTGCGGCCTAGCCGGTCGGTCGAGTGAGCCTGCGCCAACTGGCCGCGCTACGCTCACCAGTTCATGGTCGCTGCGCGCGACCAGCTATCTTCGTCCCCTCAGCTCCAACGTCAAGCATCACCGAACTCGCTCCGACAAGGCTGTCCGCTTCGGTCTATGAACATACTCACTTCGCTTTTCTCACGCGTCTCGCGAAAGGGTCAGTCGAGTGCTGGGCTTTGCTCCGAAGCATGTGTCAGTTTCTTCAACTACACGGCCAACCCCCGAGTCATCTGCGTCGAGCCCTGGGGGGCCGACTACACGCTCGCGCCAAACGAACGGTTCGAACTCGTGGCATACAACAGCCAGTCTGAACCATCATTCGAGCTCAGGGATGACCACCAGCATTCAACGCAGGTTTGGTGTGAGGCCGAGACATTCGAAGTACGGCAGGAAGGCAAGATCCTGGAATGCGGGTACAACCGAGACATGGTGCGACGCGATGCTTCTCAAGTCAGTCGCACGAAATAGTTGATTTCTCCGGAGGTGCTGCGTGCATGCGACGGACTCAACCCTCCTTCTCACAGGCGTCCTGTGTTGTGTGCCTGGCATGACCGCAGCCCAGGCGCCCAAGCTATGCCTGAGCCGAGACCTTCCTGCCAAGATCGATGCATCAGGCCTTCCGCTGAATCTCGACGTTCTTGGCTATGACGCTGCCAAGAGCGTGCTCGGTCTGAGACTTGACCTGAACGAAGACGGAGCACAAGACTCGATCATTCAGGGGGCACCGGAGACATGCGGCACGGGCGGATGCCCGTTCCAGATCTTCGATGGCAAGACCAAGCTCGAGGTTGGCGGTTTCTTCAGTTCACCCGTCTTCGTGCTGGACAAGCAGATCAATGGCTGGCCCGTGATCACGACCTGGGGCCACAGCGACGCAGAAGCTGGCACGTATGGGACATGGGTGTTCGATGGTGCGGTGTATCGAACGGTCTCGAGCGTCTTTCTCTCCGGAGGAAATGTCACGCGTCTGTTCAAGGAGCTTTACAAGTCATGCCCCTCACAGTCGAGCGAGTGAGCAAGGCTGCGGTGCCGCCCAACTAGGCATTCCAGCCAGCGATGGTCTCGCGCGCATCTTTGCGGCAGGCCATTGGCTTGACCACGCCGCCACCCAACCCGTTCGTCATGTGGACGTCTCGCGGCAAGTCGCAAGCTACCCCTTCCGTCGAACCGTAGAGCCATGCCTCCAGATCGGTCTTTCCCGTGGCCTCCCTGGTCAAGGCGGCTAGAGGAAGAGCAGAAAAGGTCATCGTCTCGCTGGATGCAGGAAAGCCCCCCTACGGCTACACGTTCCTTCGAGACAAGGCCACCGAAGTGGTCCCCACTTTGACAGCCAAGTGGCTGGCTGAACCGAGAGGGGGTCCAGGTGCGTAGCGCCTTTCACCAAGGCCCTAGCGCCTCCGTCAAAGGGGCCCGCCGGCGGCACGCCCCTCACGGCCAACGTTAAACGTCAGAATCCATCCTGTGGACACTGCGGTCGTCGTCATTCGTAAAACTGATGCGGAGGCACTCAAGCACCACTTGAGCGGCGTCCTCCCCGGCCAAACAGAGCCTTGGCTCAAAGCATCTACTGGCCGTGCTTGTCGATGTCAGGACTCGAAACGTAGGCTACGCCGAAGTGCGCGGCTTCATCTCCGATGTGCTGCAATACTTTGACGGTCTTGCCTCCGATGACCTGCGTGAGCACTGGTGGACCGTCGAGGAAATGACGAATCAGTCACTTGTCATCGGCCATGTTTTCTGGCCACATCAGGCCATCCACAGCGGTGGAGCCGCGTGACGCCTGGCCGGTCGCCCTCAAAATGCCAAAACACCTCGTCGATCTGCAGCACAACCTGTCCTCAGCTGAGGAACTGGAAGCACTTGTCGAGAAGACGAGAGAGATACGCCGCATTGCTGACGAGCATGGCCAAGCTCATGTGCCCAATCACATTCCGAAGCGGGAGAGGATCCACAACCTCGTTCTGTCTTTGGCACTCCTGGCATATCTTGCTTGGAGCACCTATGCAGGACATGCCTACATGCCCGGAAAGAGAGGGCACGGAATCGACTTCACGGGCCCGTCATTTTGGCCAGCTTTGGCGGCCATGGCGTTCGCTGCACTCAACATGATCGCAGTCGTCGTTGACCACTACGACATCCGCCCGAACGAGCGTCAGTACCGCCGCATTGCCATCTGGTCGCAGGTGTTGGCTTGGCTGTCATTGCTGCTCGCCCTTGTCCTCTACGTCCATGTTGCGCCACAGATGTGAGAGCAGAGCCCAACAATTCGTTCAAGCAGACCCGCTACGGCGAGCTCGAGCGTCAGTCCTCACGGTTTCTCCTCCCGTGGCAACACTCGCCCTCAGAACGTGCACTCCTGCGTGGACTTTCAAGGCAGTCGCGCGAAGTCGTTGATTTCGAAAGAGGTGCCGCGTGCGTGCGACTGACTTTCAAGAGGATTCGCGATGTTCACAGGCCCATGGCTTTGCTAACCATTCGCCCAACCCGACCCATTGCGACATGAACCAACGATTGCCGCACTTTCGCTATCACCCCAACCCTGTTGAGTCCGGCGCAGTCGTTGCACGGACTATCAACTGCGTCTGCTGCAAACAAGCCCGTAGCCACGTCTACATTGGCCCGGTCTATGCCACCGAGGACTACAGCGAACGGATCTGCCCTTGGTGCATTTCCAGCGGTGCAGCCTCAAGAGAACTCGACGTTGAGTTCACAGACTGTCAGTCTCTCGCGGCGGCGGGCGTCCAAGCAAACGTAGTCGACGAGGTCGCAACCCAAACCCCCGGATACAACAGTTGGCAAGGTGCCGAGTGGCTATCGCACTGTGGTGACGCCTGTGCGTTCCTCGGCGAGGCGACCGCGACTGACATCGCCTCCGCGCAGCAGGCAACGATTTCGGACTGGTGCAAGACGAATGCCCAGGATGAGAGCGGATGGCGCCAAGCCACGGATGGCTACGTGCTAGGTGGACAGCCTGCTTTCTACAAGTTCCAGTGCTTACTTTGCGGAAAACTGCGTCTGCACTGGGACTTTCATTGAATGAGGCCCCTCAGGTCAGTCGCGCCATGTCGTTGATTTCGAAGAAGGTGCCGCGTGCGCGCGACTGACTTTCAGAACGATTTTCGGTGCCCACTGGCCGCTTGGCTTGCGCTCTAGGGAGGGTCTGCAAAACGCGGTCCGCCGAGCTGCGGTTCAGCTGAGTCGCGCTTGAGATTCCGTCATGCGCAATACCGCACTGACTTCTCGCTGGAGATGGGTGTTTGCAGGCCCGGCTCGGCCCTCTCGCAGGCCTTTTGGCGCTCGATGAAAGCACTCATCCGTACGCTCGCTGCAGGGGCGTCTTGCGCACCATCCACAGGTTGCCCATGGTGAACATCACTTGCAGCCGCGCCGTGTACTTTGCCAGACCGTGGTAAAGCGCTGAAGCGCAAGATGGTGGTCTCGTCAGGCATGCGCGCGACGCCATCCAGGCCTGCAAAGCGGCGATGCAACGGCCGCTCGTGCAGTTCTTCTTCCTTCGCCGGATCGCTCGGGCTCCACCAAAGTTGCTAGCAGTGGATGCGCAGCATCGTCTCAATGGGAAACGGTGGTCGACCGCCCAGCGCCTGGTGCGCGCCCCGTGCGTGCGGCTGAATCAGCGCCACCAGCTTGCTCCAAGGAACCACCTCGTTCATCTCGTCGAGAAGGACCTCCTTGCGAGTCTTCTTGGGCAACGGATCCAGGCCAAGGATCATCTGCGCTATAAAACGGCATCCTGCCTCAGCCGACCACCCAGCACGAGTCACGCGGGGTGGGCTTTGCAGACCTTCCTCAGGAGTCTCCTCTGATCTTCTTCGCGATATCCCGTTCTGGATTCGAAAGTTACCGAGAGCTTGGCACAATCGACTCGCCGCTTTGGGTTTGTGCTGGCTTGCTTTCCGGTGACGAGCTAAAAGCGCTGCGGGCGGAAGGCATCGATGTCTCGGACTTCGACTACACGCTTGACGCTGAAGACTGGGAAGGAATCGAGGACGCCCTGGGGACAATCCGCGAGCACCATCCTGGGCACACGGTCTGGGTCGGATTCTGAGCGCATGGCCGTTGCCGAGGCCCCCAAGCAGTCGCTTGAGTGGACCTCAGCCGGTTGGCCGCTCAGCTCCAACGTTCTGCACTCAGGAAGCTATGGAAGATCTTCTCGGAAAGCTGGTTGAGTCATTTGACGATGCCGACGGATCAATTCGCATAGTCGTTGCGGATTGGATCGCCGAAGACTTGCGGATGAACGTATCCGTGCAGCTGAACGATGATGCAGAAGCCGAGCTGTGGGAAATATCGTGTGTCGGCGTTGTTGAAGAGTTCATTCGCTCGGAGTACGTGAACAGTTTGCACGTGCTAGCCGAATCCCCGCTTTTGAAGCCATATGCAGAGCTGGAGGTTGACCTGATGTTCTTCGAGAACGAATGTCCGCCAGCCCTTTTGTTGGGAGTCGTTGCTTCCACTTGCATGGAAATCATGGGGCGCCCGGAGTACATACAGAGGTTCATGAATCAGCGTGCAACCGTTGCTGGAATTGCCAACTCTCGATACGGCCTCCTCGGGCGATTCCCGGAATCAATTGCGGCAGGCATAGCTTCGGCACTCAGTGAGCAGCCGATTCGTATGGATTCACTGTCAGTGAGCGTCCCAAAGCGCTGGACTGGCGCTGAGTTCGTGCCATATCCAACGCTTCAAGTCCTGTCAATCGGCGAGTCGTACGTCATTGCGGAACGCTTCAGTGCAGTTCGTGCATAGCCACTCGCTGCAGGCGCAACGGGCTTGGCCGGCCGCAGCCTGAGCTCAAACGCCAGGCAACATGAAACGCGCATTTCCCACGATCATTTTTCGTCTCGGCATCCCTGCCACTGTTTGCGTGTGGCTGCTTGCTTCTCGTCTTCTGTGGGAACAGACAGTCTGGACCTGGGAACGCGGACCGCAGATGGTTGGATTTTCTCTAATGCACTCTGGGCTCGGCGCTTTATTGATTTTGGCTGCAGTTGTGAGTTTGGTTTGGCCGATCTTGGTTGTTGTGGCGGCTGTTCGATCGCGAAACATGGGCAAGCGCGGGTTATGGGCGTTGGTGGTTGCTTACGCGATGGCATGGTTGATCCTGGTCGCACCATACGGGTTCTGGCAACGCCTATTCATCGGGCGCTTTCCACGTTCGCAAGCGATCGAACTCATGATCAATTCAGCTGCCAGCGGCGACATGAAGACCGTCAGCGCCTTCCTGGAGTCCGGTGTTCCCATCAATGCTCAGGGTCGCAACGGCACTGCGCTCCACGCTGCTGCAGTTCAAGGAGAATTGGAAACGATGGAGTTTTTGCTTGCAAGGGGTGCGGAGGTCAATGCAATCAACGCCTTCGGAAACTCTCCGATGGAAAACGCGCGGCAAGCATGGAAGCGTCCCGACGAATCCCAAGCACTTCTTGCCATGCATGGCGGCAAGGTTACAAGGGGTAGTGAAGACCAAATGAATCGAGTGATACAGCAGCAAGTGCATGAAGACATGCAACATATGGAGAATGCCGCTCCCAAATGATGCCCAAGTGGGCGCTCCAGCGCGCTCGCACTGGCATCCATGCGCCCAAGAACCGCTTCAGGCCCGGCTTCAGGCGATGGTTATCATCCTTCCACCGGGCCCGGCGCTTTGCCGTCGGTCCCGCCTCAGCTTGAACGTCAGACCACAGGGAGAACCGTTCGATGGGAATGCTCGCTGACTTCTTCGTTGCAACACCCGAGCAAGCAACAAGATACGCCAATCGAAATGACGAACCTGATGAAGGAGAGGAGATCACGGCACTTCTCAACCCGTGTGAGTACAAGCGCTTTACCGGGCTCGAGCTAGGAACCTTGTGGGCGATCCTCGAAGGTGTTCCTTGGGAGGTAGGGAAGCACATGCCAAAGGACACCGTACTAGGTACCGAAGGCGAATCATGGCTTGAACGACTCCCTGACGAACTCACCCATCTGCTCTCAAAGGCCACACCGGAGGCGCTCGCGAAGGCCGGTTCGAGCTGGGCCAATACGGAAGAGCTGACATGCGAACCCGCGGATCTCGACCCAGTTCTCGCAGATTTGCAGCGTTTGGCGCAGCAGGCGATCTTGAGCGGGCGTTCCGTCTATCTATGGGGCTGCCTGCAAAGTGCGACCTCTCAAGTCAGTCGCGCCAAGTCGTTGATTTCTAGAGAGGTGCCACGTAGGCGCGACTGATGGTCAGGACGATTTTCGGTGTCCACAGGCCGATGTCTCCGCTGACCAGTCCATCTGCGGTACGCCAAAGTACTGCGCATTCTGGTTCCCTCCACTGTGCTCCGGCGCCCGTTACGTCCAACGCCAGGCCGCACATCCGGCGCCCCGCGGCAGCGGGGCACATCAACCAGCAATCTCATCTTGTGTCAAACCTTCTACTTTTTACCCTCGGCATCCTAGTGGCCCCCCTGATTTCCGGCACTGCAATTGCTCAGACGGAAGCTGCCACCTGGGAAAGAGTGTCAAACTATCACGAGCCACAGATTGAAGTTCTCAGAGAGTCCGTCAAAGCAAGTAACACGGACGCGAACAACGTCGCAATAACGTGGCGGCACCTCACCGGTGAGACGATCGTGGAGAGCGTTGCTGAGGCCGACTGTGCCAACTTCGTTTTGACCAATCTTGCTAGAACTCGCAAGATTAACTGGCTGCCGACCGCAGCGCCAGCGTCAACCACCGCACCTCCCCTTCGCGAACGGCCGCTTCACTTTGCCTACTTCGGAAGTCTGGAAGGAAGCATTGTCAAGTTCGCGTGCAGTCTCGCCCGCCCACGTTTGCTTGATCAGCTCGAGAGCGCGGATGGCGTCTGTAGCTCTGCCTCCTACCGAGACATGCTCACATGCACCGGTGGCGGTGAACTTAGAGCGAACGTACGCCTCTTCATGGATCGAACTGCACAACTTCGTTCCGTATGCAACGAGTCACCAGAATCTATCGAAATCCTTCAATCCACATACATCCGCGAGGCAGAGGCTTGCTCGAATCACGCCTGCGCAGAGCGCGCAATTGTTTCTGGCCTCCGAGCCATCTCGAGGGATCTAGAGACCGAAACTGACCATCGAATTTGTCAGGCGGCAACAAATGCCCGCCAACTGACAGAAGACCGAGAATTGGTACGCCGTCAGGAAATTGCCATGCTGGACTACGTGGTCTGCGCAGGATCGCAGACAAAGATCATCGATGACATCGCGTCGTCCGCCGAAACCGTTGCTCGACGAGTCTATGCTGCGTGCTCGGCCAAGATGCAAGACGTTCTTGCTGCGTTTGGCCCCGCGCTGACGGAAGACCAGTTCTACGCTTCAACCGAGCCGAGGCTTATCGCTCTTGTTCAGAAGAATCGCGCGAAACCCTAGACCTGCGGCCCTTCACTGACCCCAATCAGACTGTGTTGCCCAACCCTTCGCTCGAAACGACCCGCTACCGCAGGCACTGCAAGGCTGGTCTGAAGTACTCTTCGCAATATTTCAGCTCAGCCGTGCAGTGCCCGCCTCCGCGGGCGGCTCAGCCCGAACGTTGAGGCAACTCCGTGTCGCTGCCTTAAAAGCTCTACGCGTCATCCGTTCTGTTTGCAGCCTCCTGGGCGATGTGGATGGAGATCGCTCTGCAAGGCTCATCGGTCGAGCACACGCTGCCTGGAGCGATCTTGATTGCTTTGAGCATGCCGCTGTCCCTGTTGGTCTTCGCCTTGCCGCAGGAGTTCGAGCTGGCAAAGCTTTCGGCCATCGCGCAACTGCTGGTGTTTTGCCTTTGCGGCGGCGTCCAGGCATGGGTACTTCATCAGCTCAGCGGCAAACGGTGTCGTTGAACCGCACCGGGGGGCAAAGCGGTCGCTGAACCATGCCGGCCGGCTCCGCAAGTCGATCTATGCGGGAAGAAGGTTCGACCGACTCAGGAAGTCTGGTCTGCCAGCCACCACTCCGTGCACAGCCCGGCTGCAAGGAGAACTGACACCACAACATCCGCGGTGACCACGCGCGCGATGGCCGCGTTGTAGCCGCCGACCCAAAGCGCCACTGCGACGAAACTTGCGGCACTGAACAATCCAGCCGCCAGCACCGTCACCCTAAGCTTCGGCATGGCAATGGCCAGCAGCATCAGGATCGCGAGCATGCCAAACAGCAGCGCACGGTGCTGTAGAAGGATGGAAGTGTTCGCGTCCACCACCTCTATGCCATACAGCTTGCCAAGCGCCGCAGTACCGGTCACACCGGGCACTGGCAACAGATGGATGATGGCCGAGACGAGCAGCGCGATGACGGAAACGTATTTCATTGAAGCAAGCTCCATTGTTCGAAGTTGAAGGCGGATGGACCTGAGCGGAGGGCCGCTGCGTCATGCAGCAGGTGTGCCTCAAGTTGCTGCAGCGCAAGTCCCAGGACGACGGCCATATTCACGCTGAAGCCACCGTAGACTGCGCAGACTTCGCTGCGACTGGCGGCGCTGAGTTCTGGAATGTCGAACTGAGCGGTCACCAGGCGCGGCTTCAGCAGCGCGCCGATGCCCATCGCGAGAAAGCCGGCGATTGCGAGGTAGACAGGTAGGTCTTGCATGAAGGTCGAACACAGCGAATCCGAGACAGGCATGTTGACCGCCGTCGACGGCCGGCGCTTTCAAGAATCGCCTGTGTCACCCCGGATTTGCGTGGCACCGGCCCGGGCCATGTATGTCGGGCCTGGGCTTCAACTGGCACCGCACCTGAACGTCGCCGCAACGATCGCCGTGGCGCTTGCGGATCCCTTCCAGTTGAGGATCTGGAAGGCGTCGACGGGCTGGTCGGAGTGGCGAAGCGCCGCATCGGCCCTGATTCCATCGGAGGCACTCCACCATCTGAAGAGTTGCGGTCCCATGGCCTTCTTGTACCTGGACCCGCTGACGGATCGCCGCCAGCCGATCACCCAGGCGCAGCTCGAGTCCGGCCGCATTCATTTGCAAGGTGCGGCTCAGCGCATCGGCATCGAGGGCGCCTTCGCGGGGTTCGGTCTGCAGCCCAAGGTTCCCTGCGATGCGCGGATCGCAAGGGTGGTCCAGGAGGTCGAGAGGCGCCCAGATGCGTTCGGGCGACTGCAAGAGGCCGCCGAGCTGGCGTGCCTCTCACCGTCGCGGTTCAGGGCACGATTCGATGCGGAGGTGGGCCTGCCCTTTCGGCGTTACCGCTTGTGGAGGCGCATGGCGCTGGTGATGCGTGCGATCGCCGAGGGCAAGAGCCTGACCGCCGCCGCACTGGAAGCCGGGTTCTCGAGCTCCGCGCACCTCAGCAGTTCGTTCAAACGGATGTTCGGTCTGTCGGCCAGTGAGGTCATCGCGCTCGGCGTGGCCATCGACGTCTCGGAGGATCGGGTCTTGAGCACCCCGAGTGCGGCGCAAGCGGACAGTGAGGGTCGGCACACGCCTGCACTTTGACCTGGGTGGCGATTCATCATGCGCAGTCCCGGTCCGTTGCGCGAGATGGCAGGAGCGAGACCGATCTGCGGCCGCTTGGCCTCTCGTACAGTGGGATCGAATGCCGTCGTTCCTGTGGGAGAGCGGTCATTCACCCGTCGAGCCGCTAGCGCGACGCCCGCGGTTGCCATGGGCCCCTGACACATGCGGGCTTGCCGACCTGATGCTCGTCGCTGAGGACGCCTGCACCAGCTTGTTCAGGATGCCGCAGTGCTCTGCCGGGCGGACACCGGCGCATTGCTGGCGCAGCGCCTTGAGTTGCTTCTCCAACTGGCGCAATTCCCGCATGCGCGTGGCGACATGGCCGATGTGCTCATCGAGCAGCGCGTTGACCTCGCCGCATTCCGCTTGCGGTTCGTCCTTGAACCGCAGCAGCACACGGATTTCGTCAAGCGTCATGTCCAGCGACCGGCAGTGGCGCACAAATGACAGCCGCTCAGCATGCTCGGGCCCGTAGATGCGGTAGTTGCCTTCACTGCGCGGCGCCTGCGGCAGAAGGCCTTCGCGCTCGTAGTAGCGGATGGTCTCGACCTGGGTCTGCGCCGCCAGCGCCAGTTCACCGATCTTCATGCTTGAGTCCCTTCCTCAGCTTGCCGCCCTGGGCTACAGCCAACAGTCTGCAGCATAGCTGCTTGACTCTGGAGCCGCTACAGGGTTTCCAATGCAGACATCGACACGCGAAAGGCACCCATGAGCGACTCCTGCAGCAGCCACGGCTGCACCTGGCCCGATCTGGCGATCGCTGGAGCCCTGGGCCTGTTGGCGCTGACCGCAGTGCGCTCAGTCATTCAACAGGCACGGGCTGAGTTTTGCCCCGTGCCGGCGCACGCCTGCCAGGAGCGGGACCATGTCTGACGCAATGCACACCCTGCTGGCCGCGACCCCGCTGCTGGATGTCCACCACCCCGACATCGAAGCGCTGGTGGCTCGCCGCGGATGGCGAGCCCTGCCCAGCTACGACCGCATCGGCGCGGTCTACGATTTCGTCCGCAACGAGATTGCCTTTGGCTACAACGAGGGCGACGAATTGCCGGCATCCAAAGTGCTGGTCGACCGCATAGGCCAGTGCAACACCAAGAGCACGCTGCTGATGGCCTTGCTGCGCGCGGTGGGCATCCCCTGCCGCTTCCACGGATTCACCATCGACAAGCCCTTGCAGAAGGGCGCGGTTACCGGGCTGGCCTACTGGCTGGCGCCGCAGCGCATCATCCACAGCTGGGTCGAGGTCAGCCTCGAAGGCCGCTGGATCACGCTGGAAGGCTTCATCCTCGACAAGACCTACCTGGCCAGTCTGCAGCGCCGGTTTCCGCAGGCCCGCCGCTTCTGTGGCTACGGTGCTGCCACGCCCGACCTGTCGGCGCCCGGCGTCGAATGGCGGGGCCAGGACACCTACATCCAGAAGGAAGGGATTTCCGACGACTTCGGTGTTTTCGACAGCCCGGATGCCTTCTACGCGCACCAGGGCTCGAATCTCTCGGGCCTCAAGCGCTGGCTGTACCGGCGCGTCATCCGCCATGCGATGAACCGCAAGGTCGCCCGCATCCGCGAGTCAAAGTGGTGAAACCCCACGACTTGCGCGCCTTGCGTGCGCATGGACAAACCCTGTAGCAGCTAGACTCTCGCCCGTGCGTCGCTTCCTCGCCATTCTTCTGCTCGCCATGCTTCCGCTCCAGTTCAGCTGGGCAGCGGTGGCGTCCTATTGCGGACATGAGCGCGAGCCGAGTACGGGACACATTGGTCACCATGACCATGAGCACCACGCCGACGCCGGCAGCGATGCCGGGCCGGCTGCAGATCCGGGTGCGGGTCTGTCTGCGTCCGCAGACGAGGCCGATGGCGCGAACGGCGACAAGTCGCCAGGCGCCATGGATCTGGACTGCGGTCACTGCCACGGCTCCTGCAGTGCGATGCCGACATGGCCGATGGCTCTGCCCAGCGCACTGTCGACCGCGCCGCTCAGCGCCACCCTCGACGAAATGGGTGGTGCACACGCACCGACCCGACCCGAACGCCCTCAGTGGCTGTCCCTCGCCTGATCGGCGAGGCGGGTCTCTTCCCTTTCTGAAGCCCGTTCGCGCCTGAGTGCGCGCCGCTGCCTGCGGCGCCGTCGGGCACGACGCGACCTGTTGGTCGCCGCTTGCCGATCTCCCGTGGGTTGTTTTCAACACTGGAGCATTGGATGAAACATCGAACTCGAACGAAGGCCTGGCTATTGCGCGCCAGCATCGTGGGCGCTGCGTCTCTGTTCGGCCCGGCTGTGGTGGCGCAGACAGGACCTGCGGCAGCTGTGGCGCCAGCAGCAGGCAGCACGGAAGCCACTGCAGGCCCCTGGAGTCTGCGACAGGCATTCGAAGCGGCCTGGTCCCGCCAGCCTGAAGCCATGGCACTGCAGGCACGCCGCGACGCTGCCCGCGCCCAGCAGATTGCCGCCAAGGCCTGGACGCCGGAGCCGGCAGCACTGGAACTCTCGACGAAGACCGACCGCCTGGGCAACAACCAGGGCGCGCGTGAAGTCGAAGTTGGCATCGCGGTGCCGCTGTGGCTGCCCGGTGAACGTGACCGCAGCGCAGCCTTGGCCGACGCCGAGGGCGCCGCCATCGAAAGCCGGGCCAACGCGGCGCAGCTGCGCGTCGCTGCCGCGGTCCGCGATTCATGGTGGCAGTGGCAGCGTGCGCGCATCGAGGTGGGTACGGCCCGAGCGCAGCTCGACAGCAACCGCCTCATCGCCACGGACGTTGCGCGGCGTGCGAAGGCCGGCGATCTGGCCCGCGCCGACCAGCACCAGGCCGAAGGCGCGGTGGCCGGCGGGGAGGCCGCTGTTGCGCAGGCTGAGGCCGGCCTCGCGGCGGCTCGACAGCATCTGCGTGCACTGGCCGGCGCCGAACCCGCCTTGTCCGGCGCTGACGACACCCTGGCAGAGCCGGACCCCGGCGCTGCAGCCACCGAGATTGAAGCGCATGCCGCGCTGCAAGCGCTCAAGGACCGTGCCGCCGTGGCGCAGCGTTCCGTCGCACTGACCGCCACCCAGTCGCGCGCCAACCCTGAGTTGATGCTGGCGACCACACGCGACCGCGGTGCGCGTGGCGAGGCGTCCCAGCAAACCATCACGTTGGGCATTCGCATCCCTTTCGGGGCTGGCCCGCGCTTCGATGCCCGCAGCGCCAACGCACGCGCTGAGGCCATGGAGATCCAGGCCCAGCTGGCCCTTGAACGCGAGCGCCTCACGGCAGACAGGGAAGCGGCGCGCGTGAGGGTTGAGGCATCGCGCACGCAGCTGATGGCCACTGAGAAGCGCGCGCAGCTGGCCCGCGAGTCGCGCGGCTTCTTCGACAAGGCGTTCCGGCTGGGCGAGACCGATCTGCCGACACGCCTGCGCATCGAGGCTGAAGCCGCCGAGGCCGAGCGCCAGGCCGCAAGCACCCGCATCGAGCTCGCTGCGGCGATCTCTGCGTGGCGCCAGGCCCTGGGCCTTCTGCCCCAGTAACGCGCCTGTGACGCCCTTCAACGAATCTTTCAGGACAACTCCATGAACTTCCAGAATCTCCCGGCCGCACTGTGTGCTGCGGCCATCCTTGTTGCGTCTCCAGCCTGGGCCGGCCCAGGCCACGACCACGGTGACGCGGCGCCCGCGGCCGTCGGCCAGGCGCTGCCGCGCTTCTCGGCCGTGTCCGAGACCTTCGAGCTCGTCGGCGTGCTCAGCGGCAAGCAGATCACGTTGTACCTTGATCGCTTTGCCGACAACAGCCCGGTGCGCGACGCGCAAGTCGAGCTCGAGATCGGGGGCGCGAAGCTCAAGGCGGTGAAGCAAGGCGACGACGCATACGAGGCCGTGCTGGCCGATGCACCCAAGCCCGGTGTCCTGCCCGTCACCGCCACGGTGACCGCCGGCAACGATGCCGACCTGCTGGCCGGCGAACTGGACATCCACGAGGCGGCGCACACCGACGAGGCTGCACACGCGCACTCGTGGACCGAATACGCGGGATGGGCTGTGGCCGGAGTCGCCGCGCTGGCCTTGCTCGCCTGGGGCGGGCGTCGTGTCGTAAACGCACGCAGCGTCCGCGCAGGAGGTGCAGCATGAAGCGCACGTTGATCGCCGCCAGCCTGGGGCTGCTGATCGCCCTGACCGGACCGGGCTCTGCCCATGCCGGCGCGGGCCACGACCACGGCGACGCCCCCGCCGCGCCCAGCGCCAACGGCCCGCAGCGCCAGCCCGATGGCAGCGTCCTCCTGCCCAAGCCAGCGCAGCGCCAGCTGGGTGTGCGAACGGTCGTCACCGAAGCCGCCGAACTGCCACGCACGGTGGAACTGAGCGCCAAGGTGCTGATGGACCCGAACGCCGGCGGCAAGGTGCAGCCGCTGAACGCTGGCCGCATCGAGGCCGGT
>CALRVU010000023.1:0-14027 GCA_943371685.1 Bordetella parapertussis
GCCGGCCAGCGCCGGGCGCTGGCCTTGGGTGGCGTGGCGGCTGTCTTGCTCGCGGCGCTGTTTCCGGGTGATCTGCGGGCGGTGGCGCATTCGCCTTTGACGCCCCTGCACTGGGTTCTGGGTCTGACTTCCTACGGGCTGTTTGCCACGGCGGTGCTGCATGGCTTGATGCTGGATGCTTCGGAGCAGCGCCTGCGCAGCGGGCTTGGCCGCGCCACGGGCGCGCTCGGCATGCCCCTGCTCCGGCTGGAGCGCCTGACGTTCCGCTTCGTCGAGGGCGGATTCGTCGTTCTGACCCTGGCCTTGCTGCTGGGCGCAGGCGCGGGACATTGGCGCTGGGACCACAAGACGGTGCTGTCCTTGCTGGGTTGGGCCACCTTTGCGGCCTTGATCGTCGGTCGTGTGTGGCGTGGCTGGCGCGGCCGGCAGGCCACCCGCTGGCTCTATGCCGGCGCGCTGCTGCTCCTGCTGGCCTATGTCGGGTCGCGTTTCGTCATGGAAGTCGTCTTGTCGCGCGCGGCAGCCTGAGGTCCGATGATGCGTCTGCTGCTGGTGTTTCTGGTCGTGGGTCTGCTCTTCTGGTGGGTGGGGCGGCGCAAGTCCACACCGGGCACTTCAAAGCCGGCCGATGCGGCTAATGAGCAATCCGCTGCGCCCTCAGGGGCGACCGCCGAGCGCATGGTGAGTTGTGCCCGCTGCGGGCTCCATCTGCCGCTGGTTGACGCCCTGCCCAGTGGGCAGGGCCGCTGGGCTTGCCGCGCCGAGCACCAGGAGCCTGCGGCGTGAAACGGCGCGCCGACAGCGCGGCCCCGATCGCCCCGGGGATCGACCCCCTGACGGCAGCGTCACGGTTCGAGATGCCGGGTTGGCCTGATGCGTCCCTTTATGGCGAGGAAGACGCGCCACCGTGGCCGGACCTGCGCCGCGAGAGCGACGACAACACCCACCGCCGCATTCTGATGACCTACCTGCTGGTGCGGGCTGGTCTGGGTTTCGCACTGCTTTCGGCTCAGTCATTGCTGGGTTGGCTGGGGGGCTGGAGCACGCCGTGGATGTTGGTGATCTGTGCCGCCTATGCGCTGCAGGCCATCGTCTGGTGGATGGGGCCCGGTCGCGACGCGGCGCGCCTGCCGGTGCTGTCGACGGGGCATTGGTGGGCCACGGTGGGTGTCGACCTGCTGGCCTTTGGCGTCATGCACTGGATGGATCCGTCCACGGCGCTGAACTATGGCGCCCTGTTGGTGCTGCCGGTGCTGATGGCCGGCGTCCTGAGCCGCCGCCGGACCGCGCTGGCCACGGCGGCGGTGGTGACCTTGATGCTGCTCTTCACAGCCGCTCAACGCGCCTTGGCTGGCGGTGATGTGGCCGGTTTGCTGTCCCAGGCGGGCACGGCGGGTGTGGGTGTGTTCGTGATCTCGATGGTGGCCAGCCAGATGGCGCACCGCCTGGCCAGCGAGGAGCGCGCCGCGCGTGGCAGCTTGGCACTGGCCCATCAACAGGTCGAGCTCAATCGGCTGGTGATCGACGAGATGAGCGATGGCGTGCTGGTGGTCGATCGGCGCGGTCGGGTGCGTGCGGCCAATCCGGCAGCGCGCTACCTGCTGGCCGATGACGGCAGCTGTCCGCGGGCGCCCTTCGAGCTGAGTTTGCGCCCGGGCTGGCAGGGCTTGTTGTCGGCGATCGAGTCGGCCTATGAGTCAGGCCATTG
Source organism: Bordetella parapertussis (assembly GCA_943371685.1). Lineage (GTDB taxonomy): Bacteria > Pseudomonadota > Gammaproteobacteria > Burkholderiales > Burkholderiaceae_C > Ideonella > Ideonella parapertussis_A. The sequence goes on from CALRVU010000023.1 coordinate 1,709, forward strand.
GCCCTCCAATGGCCTGGATCTGATGATCTTGTCCGGCAGTGAACGCCCGCGATCGGTGCGGGTGCGGGCGCGCTTCACCCAGGGCGCGCGCTGGCCCGCCGAGCCGTCGGAGCAAAGCCGCAAAGAGGTGCTGGCCGTGCTGTTTGCCGAGGAAATGCGCAGCGTGCTGGCGCGACAGCGGCAGGAGCGGCTGGTGGCGATGGGTCGCATCTCGGCCGGCGTGGCCCACGAGATCCGCAACCCCTTGGCCGCCGTGGCGCAGGCCAATGCGCTGCTGCAAGAGGATGTGCTGAGGCCCGATCAGCAGCGACTGGTGCGCATCATGGCCGACAACGTGGAGCGCTTGAAGCGCATCGTCAGTGACGTGCTGGAGGCTGCGCCGGGCGGTACCGCACCCTCCCACGCCCTGGATGCCGTGGCGGAGGTCGGGGCCATCGTCAGTGACTGGGCGCAAACCGAGCGGCTGGTGCTGGGCCCGGAGGGGCGACTGCAAGTGGTCCTGCCCGCCGAGCCGCTGGGCATTGCCTTCGACTCCGATCATCTGCGCCGGGTGCTGGTCAACCTGCTCGACAATGGTTCGCGCCATGGCACGGCGCAGGCCGGATCGGTGCAGGTGCAGCTGGAGGCGCTGGATGAGCACTATGCGCGGCTGTCGGTGGCCAGCGATGGCGAGCAGATTCCGCCCGACACCGAGTTGCACCTGTTCGAGCCCTTTCATTCGACCCGCAGCCGTGGCACCGGTCTGGGCCTCTACATCTGCCGCGAGCTGTGCGAGCGGCACGGCGCCATCATCGACTATGTTCGGCGCCCTGGCGAACGCCATGCCAATGTGTTTCTGATCGTGCTCAGGCGCGACACCCTGGAGGCCGCAAACCGGCTGAACCTATGAGCGAGCCCTTGAGTACCAGCAGCGTGCTGGTGGTGGACGATGAGCCGGACTTGTTGACCTTGTATGAGCTGACGCTGCTGCGCGAGGGCCATGAGGTCGAGACGGCCGCCACCGTGGCCGAGGCCTGGGACCTGCTGCGGCAGCGCGCCTTCCGGCTGGTCATCACCGACATGCGCTTGCCCGATGGCTCGGGCATGGACCTCATGCACCGTCTGGAGGCTCAGCGACGGAGCGAGAAGGTCATCGTCATCACTGCCTATGGTTCGGCCGAGAACGCGGTGGAGGCACTCAAGGCCGGCGCGTTCGACTACCTCACCAAGCCGGTGGACCTGCGCCAGTTCCGCAGCGTGGTGGCGGCCGCCCTGGGTCGGGTGTCGGCACCATTGCCACCCAGCCGCGCGGGCGCGCAGGTGTCGGCTGCGCCGCTGGATCGGCTGGTCGGCCACTCCGCGGCCATGGCCCAGGTTCGTTCGCTGGTCGAGAAAGTGGCGCGCAGCATGGCGCCGGTGCTGGTCGAGGGCGAGTCCGGTACCGGCAAGGAACTGGTTGCGCGAGCGATCCATGAGGTCAGTGCCCGGGCGGGTCAATCCTTTGTCGCGGTCAATTGCGGTGCCATACCCGAGAACCTGCTGGAGAGCGAGTTCTTCGGCTATCGCAAAGGCGCTTTCACCGGCGCCGCCGAGGATCGCGGTGGCTTCTTCCAGGCCGCCAATGGCGGCACCTTGTTTCTTGACGAGATTGGTGATCTGCCGCTGGCCATGCAGTCCAAACTGCTGCGCGTGATCCAGGAGCGCGCCGTCCGGCCCGTGGGGGCCGTTGCCGAGGTGCCTTTGAATGTGCGCATCGTCAGCGCCACCCACAAGGATCTGGCGGCCGAAGTGGTGCGTGGCAATTTCCGGCAGGATCTGTTCTACCGGCTCAACGTCATCCGGATTCCGGTGCCGCCGCTGCGCGACCGGCTGGGTGACCTGGATGCCATCTGCGCAGCCCTGATGGACCGGATTGCCCGTGATGCCGGGGTCACGCCGTCGCCGGTGCTGGCGCCGGCAGCGCGCGCGCTGCTGGCGCAGTACAACTTCCCCGGCAATGTGCGTGAGCTTGAGAATCTGTTGCACCGGGCGCTGGCTTTGAGCTCCGGTGATGTGATCGGCCCGGGTGATCTGGGCTTGCCGGTGGCATTCCTGTCCGACCTCGTGCCGGATGTCGAGTCGGCCGTCGCAGCGATGCCGGTCGGCTCGGTTTCGCCGGCGCCTGGCGACGCGCCACTGCCCCATGATCTGGCCGCTCACCTGGACGAGGTTGAGCGCGCGATCCTGGTGCGGGCTCTGGCTTTGCATGGTTTCAACCGGACGGCTGCGGGCGCCGGTCTGGGCTTGTCGCTGCGGCAGATGCGGTACCGCATGGCGCGGCTGGGCATTTCCGAAGGTCAGGGTGAGGATGCGTCCCCTGCACACGATGCCTGAAGCGGCCCACGGCCAGGGCGATTGGCAGGATGGCTGGTGGCGCCGGGCCCGCCGGGTCGACTCCCCCAATTTCGGACCTCGCCCGCCCGATACCGAAGTCGATCTGGTGGTGGTGCATTCCATCAGCCTGCCGCCCGGGACCTATGGCGGATCGGCGGTCGAGGACCTGTTCCTGAACCAGCTCGATGCCGCTGCCCACCCCTATTTCCAGACCCTGGCTGGCTTGACGGTGTCGGCGCATTTCTTCATTCGGCGCGACGGCGAGGTGGTCCAGTTCGTGGCGTGCCAGGACCGTGCCTGGCATGCGGGGCGGTCCGTCTGGCAAGGGCGTGTCGAATGCAATGACTATTCAGTCGGCATCGAGCTCGAAGGTCTGGAGGGTGACGTTTTCGAGCCCGCCCAATACAGTGCCCTGACCCAGCTCGTCCAAGCGCTGGCGCAGGTCCTGCCCATCCAGGGACTGGCCGGCCACGAGCATGTGGCGCCCGGGCGCAAAGCCGATCCGGGGCCTGGTTTTGACTGGGACCGGCTGCGGGCATCGCTGGCCTGGCCGGCGGAGCGGTTTCCCGCAGTTTGAGAGCGCCTGCGCAGCGGCGATGGGTCGCACCAAGCCGGTAGCGCGTTGCGTGAAAGCGGATTTTCGGCCGCACGTCAAGTCCTTCTGAGTGCGGGTTGTCACGCTATGGGTAGTGCTTGTGTGCCTGGTTGGCCCCAGATATAGTGTCCAGCGTGATAAGCTACAAACCTCGCACAGACCTCCGGCCGCACTTGGTTGCCGGCCCACCGAGCTTGCGACGAACTTGAGGCATTCCCGCCAGGCTCTGGCGAGCGCAATGCCTTCAAACCATTGATTCAGTCCCGTTCCGCATGGCGCCACACGTCATGTGAGCCGTTGCTTTTTTCGTCAGTTTTCGAATTCATCCAGGGAAACCCATGCAAGCAGTCGCTTCCAGCCTTGTCACTCCGTCCGCCGGCGCTTTCGTTGCCAGCACGACGGCCGCGCCGACCAGTGCCTACCAGGGCTACCAGATCATCCGCCGCAATGGTGCTGTGGTCTCGTTCGAGCCGAACAAGATTGCCGTGGCCCTGATGAAGGCCTTTCTGGCGGTGCATGGAACGCAGGGTGCTGCTTCTGCCAGCGTGCGCGAAATGGTCGAGGCCTTGACCGAGACGGTGGTGCGGGCGCTGGTGCGTTCGCGTCCGGGCGGTGGCACCTTCCACATTGAAGACGTGCAAGATCATGTGGAACTGGGCTTGATGCGCGGCGGCCACCATGAAGTGGCGCGAGCCTATGTGCTGTACCGCGAGCGCCGTTCGCAAGAACGCGCGCGCCAGACTGCCGAAGTGGCTGCGCCGGCAGCCAGCGGCCTGACGGTGATCGACAAGGGCGTGCGCGTTCCGCTGGACGAAGCCAAGCTGCAGGCGCTGATCGTGTCGGCGTGTGCCGATCTGGGTGAGGACGTGCGGCCCGAGCCCATCCTCAACGAGACCCGGCGCAACCTTTACGACGGTGTGCCCATTGACGAGGTCTACAAGGCCGCCATCCTGGCCGCCCGGACCCTGATCGAGAAGGAGCCCGCCTACACCCGCGCCACCGCCCGCCTGCTGATGCACAGCATCCGCCGCGAGATCCTGGGCGAGGAATTGACCCAGGCCGAGATGGCAGTGCGCTATGCCGAGTACTTCCCCAAGTTCATCAAGAAGGGTGTCGAAGCCGAACTGCTGGACGAGAAGCTGATGCAGTTCGACCTGGTCAAGCTCGGCGCCGCCCTCAAGGCCGAGCGCGATTTCCAGTTCGACTACCTCGGCCTTCAGACCCTGTTCGATCGCTACTTCCTGCACATTGAAGAGCAGCGCATCGAACTGCCGCAAGCCTTCTTCATGCGCGTGGCCATGGGCCTGGCCCTCAATGAGATCGACCGTGAAACTCGTGCCATCGAGTTCTACAACGTGCTCTCGAGCTTCGACTTCATGTCGAGCACGCCCACCCTGTTCAATGCCGGCACCCGTCGTTCGCAGTTGTCGTCGTGCTACCTGACGACGGTGGCTGATGACCTGGACGGCATCTACGAAGCCTTGAAGGAAAACGCGCTGCTCTCCAAGTTTGCCGGTGGCCTGGGCAATGACTGGACCAATGTGCGCGCCCTGGGTTCGTACATCAAGGGCACCAACGGCAAGTCGCAAGGCGTGGTGCCTTTCCTGAAGGTGGTCAATGACACGGCCGTGGCCGTGAACCAGGGCGGCAAGCGCAAGGGCGCGGTTTGCGCCTACCTGGAGACCTGGCACCTCGACATCGAAGAGTTCCTGGAACTGCGCAAGAACACCGGCGATGATCGTCGTCGCACGCACGACATGAACACCGCGAACTGGATCCCCGACCTGTTCATGAAGCGGGTCATGGAAGGCGGCCAGTGGACGCTGTTCTCGCCGTCCAACTGCCCTGATCTGCACGACCTGATGGGCGCCGACTTCGAGCGTGCCTATTGCGCCTACGAGGCCAAGGCCGACCGCGGCGAGATCAAGCTGTTCAAGCGCATGGCGGCCAAGGACCTGTGGCGCAAGATGCTCTCGATGCTGTTCGAGACCGGCCACCCCTGGATCACCTTCAAGGACGCCTGCAATGTGCGCTCGCCGCAGCAGCATGTGGGTGTCGTGCACTCGTCCAATCTGTGCACCGAGATCACGCTGAACACCAATGCCGACGAGATCGCTGTCTGCAATCTGGGTTCGGTCAATCTGGTCCAGCACCTGAAGGACGGTGGTGTTGATCACGACAAGCTCAAGCGCACCATCTCCACGGCGATGCGCATGCTCGACAACGTCATCGACATCAACTACTACGCGGTGAAGAAGGCGCGTGACTCGAACCTGCGCCACCGTCCGGTGGGTCTGGGTCTGATGGGCTTCCAGGACGCGCTCTATCAGCTGCGCACGCCCTATGCCAGCGAGCAGGCTGTCGAGTTCGCCGACCGCTCGATGGAAGCCATCTGCTACTACGCCTACTGGGCTTCGACCGACCTGGCCGCCGAGCGGGGTCGCTACTCCAGCTACCGCGGCTCGCTGTGGGATCAGGGCATCCTGCCGATCGATTCGCTTGATCTGCTGGCGCGTGAACGCGGCGGCTATGTCGAGGTGGATCGCAGCGTGACGATGGACTGGGCTGCCCTGCGTCAGCGCATTGCCACCCACGGCATGCGCAACAGCAACTGCGTGGCGATTGCTCCGACCGCGACCATCTCCAACATCATCGGCGTGGATGCCTCGATCGAACCCTGCTTCGGCAACCTCTCGGTCAAGTCGAATCTGTCGGGTGAGTTCACCGTGGTCAATGAGTACCTGGTGCGCGACCTGAAGAAGCTCGGTCTGTGGGACAGCGTGATGGTCATGGACCTCAAGCACTACGACGGCTCGCTGCGCCGCATTGACCGCGTGCCTGATGAAATCAAGCGCTTGTACGCCACGGCATTCGAAGTGGAAACGCAGTGGCTGGTGGAAGCAGCAGCCCGTCGCCAGAAGTGGATTGACCAGGCGCAGTCGCTCAACATCTACATGGCTGGTGCCTCGGGCAAGAAGCTCGACGACACCTACAAGCTGGCCTGGATCCGCGGTCTCAAGACCACCTACTACCTGCGCACGGTGGGTGCCACTCACGCCGAGAAATCGACCATCTCCACCGGTTCGCTGAACTCGGTTTCCTCGGGCCAGTCAGCCAATCAGTTGTCGGCCATGGAGGCCGCTGCAGCCCAGGCTCAAGCAGCCATGGACAACGCGCCGGCCACCGACATCAAGTTCTGCGCGATTGACGATCCGGGCTGCGAGGCTTGCCAGTAATTTGCAGCGCTTCAACACCGGCCTGTGAGTCGATGCAGTACCGCAACGGCGGCCTGCATCGACTGTCAACAAGTGCTTGGTGTTTGAACGCAACACTCCGATAATTCTTCGCTATAGGAAACACGCCATGCTGGTCTGGGAAGACGACGTTCGTACCCCACCGACACCTGTTCAACGGACCGCGCCAGAGCCTGATGGCAGCGCGCGGATCGTGACCCCGTCGCCCCTTCAATCTCCCGCTGCGGCCACGCAGCCCCCCGGCGTTTCCGCAGCCGTTTCTGCCGTCCGCGCAGCAGATGATCGTCGTGTCAATGCGGCCGACAAGCGCATCATCAACGGCCAGACCGACGTCAACCAGCTGGTGCCGTTCAAGTACAAGTGGGCCTGGGAAAAGTACCTCGCCACCTGCGCCAATCACTGGATGCCGCAAGAGGTGAACATGTCGCGCGACATCGCCACCTGGAAGGATCCCAATGGCCTGACCGAAGACGAGCGCCGCATCATCAAGCGCAACCTCGGCTTCTTCGTCACCGCCGATTCGCTGGCCGCCAACAACATCGTGCTGGGCACCTATCGCCACATCACGGCGCCCGAGGCTCGCCAGTTCCTGTTGCGTCAGGCTTTTGAAGAAGCCATCCATACCCACGCCTATCAGTACATCGTCGAGTCGCTGGGCTTGGACGAGTCCGAGATCTTCAATGCCTATCACGAGGTCAAGTCGATCCGCGACAAGGACGAGTTCCTGATCCCGTTCATCGGCGCGATCATGGATCCGCATTTCGTCACGGGCACGCCTGAGAACGACCAGACCCTGCTCAAGAGCCTGATCGTGTTCGCCTGCCTGATGGAGGGCATGTTCTTCTACGTCGGCTTCACGCAGATCCTGGCGCTGGGCCGCCAGAACAAGATGACCGGTGCGGCCGAGCAGTACCAGTACATCTTGCGCGACGAGTCCATGCACTGCAACTTCGGCATCGACCTGATCAACCAGATCAAGCTCGAGAATCCGCACCTGTGGACGCCTTCTTTCCGCGCCGAGATCAAGGGCCTGTTCGAGAAGGCCGTGGAACTGGAATACGCCTACGCCGAGGACACCATGCCGCGTGGCGTGCTGGGTCTGAATGCTTCGATGTTCAAGGGCTATCTGCGCTACATCGCCAATCGCCGCGCCACCCAGATCGGTCTGGAGCCGCTCTTCCCGAACGAGGAAAACCCGTTCCCCTGGATGAGCGAAATGATCGACCTGAAGAAGGAGCGCAATTTCTTTGAAACCCGCGTCATCGAGTACCAATCCGGTGGCGCACTGAGCTGGGACTGAGCCGTACGGCATTCGGCATCCTTCCTGGCAGTCTGACCGATCAAGATCTGCGGTCCGCATCCTGGTGGCGACAGCCGCTGCGCCGCGACCGCCTCCCCATTCATCGCACCGGGGGAGCACTGGGCCTTCACGGCCCGGACAACACCGACGGGCGATGGATTGCCGAGCTGTATCGAGCGGCCCGGTGTTTTTGCAACTTGATCAAGGAGTTTGAAATGGCAACTGCGAAGAAGGCCGCCCCGGCCAAGAAGAGCGTCCCCGAGAAGAAGGCCGCACCGGTCAAGCCCGTGGTGAAGGCGGCTGCCAAGCCGGCAGCACCTGCCAAGAAGGCGGCTGCACCGGTCAAGCCCGTGGTCAAGGCTGCGGCACCGGTGAAGCCGGTCGTCAAGGCTGCGGCCAAGAAGGCTGCGCCCGCCACCAAGGCGGCTGCACCGGTCAAGCCGGTGGTCAAGGCAGCCTCGAAGGCTGCCAAGCCTGCCAAGGCGGCAGCACCCGTCAAGCCGGTCGTGAAGGCGGCTGCACCGGTCAAGCCGGTCGTCAAGGCCGCTGCCAAGAAGGCGGCGCCCGCGACCAAGGCTGCGGCGCCGGTCAAGCCAGTGGTCAAGGCTGCCGCCAAGAAGGCAGCGCCTGCGACCAAGGCGGCTGCGCCCGTCAAGCCGGTGGTGAAGGCTGCTGCCAAGAAGGCTGCGCCGGCCACCAAGGCTGCTGCACCAGTGAAGCCGGTCGTCAAGGCCGCAGCACCGGTCAAGCCGGTCGTCAAGGCTGCACCGAAGAAGGCTGCTGCCAAGAAGGAAGCCGCGCCCGCCAAGAAGGAAGCTGCACCTGCCAAGAAGGAAGCTGCGCCGGCCAAGAAGGCTGCGGCCAAGAAGGCTGCACCTGCAGCCGCCTCGAGCGCTCCTGCTGCCAAGACGGCACTCAGCCCCGCTGCGGCCTGGCCTTTCCCGACGGGCAACAAGCCCTGAGTTCAGGCACAACGGCAGTCTCTGCCGTTCGCTGTCCCTGTCCAACCCGGCTTCGGCCGGGTTTTTTCATGCCGCGACCGCTTTGATTACAGCCCCAGTGCGGCGCGGTCGATCGTGTGGTTTTGTCCGCCACGCTGAGCGATCTTGAGCGCGCCGACCTGGTTGCCCAGGGCCACGCAGCGGGTCAGTTCCCAGCCTTGTTCCAGGCCGTAGAGCAGGGCGCCCCGGAAGGCATCGCCGCAACCGGTGGGGTCGAGCACCTCGGTGGCGGCCACGCCGTCCACCCGCGTGCACACGCCCTGGATCCAGACGTCGCAACCCTCGGCCGCCAGCGTCACGATGACGCCTTGCAGATGGCTGCGCGAAAGCTCCGCCAGGCTCAGCCCGGTGCGCTCGCAGAGCATCCGGCCTTCGTAGTCGTTCACCGTGACCCAGGTGGCCTGGGCGATGAACTCGCGCAGCTCATCACCGTTGAACATGGGCAGACCCTGGCCCGGATCGAACACGAAGGGAATACCGGCAGCTTTCAAGTCGCGGGCGCGGCGCAGCATGGCGTCGCGGCCATCGGGGCCGATCAGTGCGAGCTTCAGATCGCTGCGGGCGGGCAGGCCGATCTCGTGGGCTTGCTGCATGGCGCCGGGATGAAAGGCCGTGATCTGGTTGTTGTCCCGGTCGGTGATGATGATGGCCTGGGCGGTGTAGGTGTTGGTGACCCGCAGAACGGCCTCGGTGCTGATGCCCAGCTGTTCCATGCGCGCCAGATAGTCGGCGCCATCATTGCCAAGGGCGGCGAGCACGATGGGCTCGCCGCCCAGCAGCTTGTGGGTGTAGGCGATGTTGCCCGCGCACCCGCCGTACTCGCGGCGCAGTTCGGGCACCAGGAAGGACACGTTCAGGATGTGCACTTGTTCCGGCAGGATCTGCTCGGCGAATCGGCCGGGGAACATGGTGATGGTGTCAAAGGCGAGTGAGCCGCAAACCAGGCATGACATGATTGAATCTCGGTTGTTGAGGGCGGCCAGGGTCGCCCGGGATCGGGTCAGGGGTAGAAGACTTCGAGCGTGTAGCCCGCGACCTTGAGCGCACCCACGTCCAGGCGCACGCTCAGATGTCGCGTCTTTTCTGCGGCCAGCGCGTCCGAGTCGGCGCCCAGCTCAGCACTGAGCAAGACGCGCCGGCTCAGCAACTGGCCTTGGTCGCCTGTCAAGCTCAACTCCAGTGCCGGCAGGCGCACCGGCACGCTGGCGCTGTTGCGCAGGTCGGCTTCGAGGCGAAGCACATTGGCCTCGCGAGTGGCGGAAAGATTGCTGCTGTCGAGCACGATCTCATGGATCAGCCGCGGGCTGCCGACCTGACATTGCAGTGGCCGGCAGGCCAGTTGCAGGAGGGGTCGAAGCTCAGGCCAGCGGGCGGCCAGAAGGTCCCGCTGGAAGATGGCGATCTGGGCGCCCAGCAAGAGCAGGAGCAGGCCCGAGGCGGTGCCCAGCACGCTGCGCATGGCCGGGTGGCGCCAGCGCTCGGCGCGCTCGGCCTGCTGCACGAACTGTGGCACGGCCGGCCGGGTGGCCTTGCGCCGCTTGCCCGGCGTGAACGACTGACCGCTGTCATGGAACAAGCTGGCGTCGAACGGGGCCGCCAGTGCGTCGGTGTCCAGTCCTTCGGACGGTGCGGAGTCCGGTGCCGGCGATGGCGCGGATGCGGGTGCCGCAGGCGGCGGCCCGCGCTGGGCTGTCGCGGGGCTGGGCGGCGGCGCGGGCCTGCGCCCAGGCGCATGAGCGGCCTGCACGAACCGGCTGGGCAGGTGGCTGTCCGACTCGTCTTCGTCGGAGTCAGGCGATGCGGCCTCTGGCGGTGCGCGCCGGCCTGAGCCGGCGGCGCGGCCGTCCGTCGGCCGGCGCAGCGCCGTGCGTGCGCTTGGCGTGCTCTGGTCGGACAGGCTCTCCAGCGCGTTGAAAACCTCGTGACACTGGCCGCAGCGGACCCAGCCTTGAGAGACCTTCAGCTGGTCTTGAACCACCCGGAAGGCGGTGTGGCAGGCGGGGCAACTGGTGACCAGACTCATGGCGTGATCATGCCATGCCAGCCCACGCCGCAGCCCGTTTGCCGACTTGCATCAACGGCGCGTCGCACCCATCAGAATCCAGCCGTCCTCCTGGTCCAGCACGCGCAGATCGCACCACGGTGCATAGGCTTCCTGCAGCTCGGCGGCCTGCCGGTCCAGGATGCCTGCCAGCACCAGGTGCGCGCCCGGGCGCAGGTGATCGCAGAGCAGGGGGGCCAGCAACTTCAGGGGGGTGGCCAGAATGTTGGCCAGCACCAGCGGGTATTGGCCGGATGCCGCGTCAGGCAGTCCGCAATTCAGGCTGACCTGGTTGTTCAGTGCGTTCTGCTGGCTGGACTCGACCGCTGCCGGGTCGATGTCGACGGCATCCACTGCATGCGCGCCGTGCAGCGCCGCACCGATGGCCAGAATGCCCGAACCGCAGCCATAGTCCAGCACCCGGTCCCAACCCGCCGCCAACAGGGGTGCATTCTGCGCAATCCAGCGCAGGCACATCCGGGTGGTGGGGTGGGTGCCGGTACCGAAGGCCAGGCCCGGGTCCAGCCGGATCACCCGGACCGCCTGGGCGGGCGGCTCGTGCCAACTCGGCACGATCCAGAACTCAGGCGTCACCTCCACCGGCGAGAACTGCGACTGGGTCAGCCGGACCCAGTCCTGCTCGACCACGGCCTGCAGGCTTTGAAGGCCCAGGCCTTCGGTCCAATCCTGGGCCAGCAGCAGCTCCGCTGCATCATTGGCAGCCGACTCGTCGCTGAACAGGGCGCGCAGGGTCGAACGATCCCAGCCGGGCCGCGGAGGGGCCATGCCGGGTTCGCCGAACAAGGCCTGTTCGGCCTCCGTGTCGGCATCGGCGTCCTCGACCGAAACCGACAACGCCTCCAGCTCGTTCATCAAGGCTTCCGAGACGGGCTCGACCAGCGATTGCGGCGCGGTGAGCACCAACTCGAACATGGCCACGAAGAACGCCCTTTCAGCGCTGGTGCTGGCTCAGCCAGCCTTCCAGATAGTGGATGCTGGTGCCGCCCTGGATGAACTTGGCATCGGCCATCAGCTCGCGATGCAGCGGGATGTTGGTCTGGATGCCTTCCACCACGGTCTCGCTCAGCGCGGAGCGCATCCGCGCCAGAGCTTGTTCCCGCGTGTCAGCATGGACGATCACCTTGCCGATCATCGAGTCGTAGTTCGGTGGCACGAAGTAGTTGGTGTAGATGTGCGAATCCACCCGCACCCCCGGGCCACCCGGTGGATGCCACATCGTGATCCGGCCTGGCGACGGCGTGAACTTGTACGGGTCTTCGGCATTGATCCGGCACTCGATGGCATGGCCGCGCATCTCGATCTGGCGCTGCACGAACGGCAGTTTCTCGCCGGCCGCGATGCGGATCTGCATCTGCACGATGTCGATGCCGGTCACCAGTTCGGTCACCGGATGCTCCACCTGCACGCGGGTGTTCATCTCGATGAAGTAGAACTCGCCGTTCTCGTACAGGAACTCGAAGGTGCCTGCGCCGCGGTAGCCCATCTTCTTGCACGCGGCCGAGCAGCGATCGCCGATCTTCTCGATCACGCGGCGCGGGATGCCCGGTGCCGGCGCTTCCTCGATGACCTTCTGGTGGCGCCGCTGCATGGAGCAGTCGCGCTCGCCCAGCCACACCGCATTGCGGTGCTCGTCGGCCAGGATCTGGATTTCCACATGGCGCGGGTTCTCGAGGAACTTCTCCATGTAGACGGCTGGATTGCCAAAGGCGGCACCAGCTTCGGAGCGCGTCATCTGCACGGCATTGACCAGCGCGG
>CALRVU010000024.1:0-13963 GCA_943371685.1 Bordetella parapertussis
TGGGATGGCCCAACCGGCGGCGCAGACCATTGCCCGGCACGTAGGCCGCCGCCAGCAGAACGAAGGCGGGCACGGTCAGGGCAATCGCCAGGTGGCGCAGGCCCCTGGGTGCGGTCCAGAGCACGACCGGGTCCTGCCGCGCCTGGCCATAGCCCCAGACGATCAGACCGAAGCCGATCAGGGACAGCACGGTGTAGGCGAGCTTCCAGCCTTTCTCGCCCAGACGGCCGATCTGTGCGCTGCGCCAGTCATCGGCAAAGATGCGCACCGAGTGCACCCCCAGAAACAGGATCAGGCCGAGCAGCAGTGCGGTCATGGTGGGCTCACGCCGGAAGTGAAAGACAGCGGCGATTGTGCCGTCGCCCGGGGGTATGCTGTGTGGTGTTGTCCCGCACGAGGTGCCATGAGTCTGTTGAAGCAAGAGGTTCAGGCCAGCGGTTCAGACCGGCACCCCGGGCGCTCCGCCGGCGCCGTTGGCGCAAACCGTCTGAGCCTGATCGGCGCCGGCCTGCTCGGCCTGCTGCTGGCGGGTGCGTGGCTGGGCATGCTGCTGTTGTTCAAGCAAGAGCAGGACGCCGCGCTGCAGCACGAGTTGCGCCACAACGCCAATCTGGCCAGCGCGCTGCAGGAGCAGACGCAGCGGGTGTTTGCAGCGGCCGATCAGGCCGTGCTGCGGCTGGGTGACGGCCTGCGTGAAGGCCTGCGCGAAGGCCAGGCCCTGCCCGATCTGCAACGCCTGGCCCAGGAAAGCGGCTTGGCGCCGCGCATCCTGCTGCAACTGTCGCTCGTGGGAGCCGATGGCCGCTTTGTGGCCAGCAATCTCGATCCCGATGGCCGCAAGAGCGGTCCGCTCGATCTGTCAGACCGCCAGCACATTGCCGTGCACCTGGCTCCCGGCCGCAGCGCACTCCAGCGGGACACCTTGTTCATCAGCGCGCCCGTGCTCGGCAAGGTCTCCAACCGCTGGACGATCCAGCTGTCCCGACGCATCGCCAATGCCAGCAACCAGACCCTGGGTGTGGCCGTGGCTTCGCTCGACCCCGCCTACTTCGAGGAAATCTACCGCTCCGTCGCCCTGGGCGACCGTGGCGAGGTCAGCCTGCTGGGGCTGGACGGTGCTCTGCGTGCGCAAGCGCTGGGCCAAGGAAAAGGCAGCCCAGCCCAGCTGCACACCCTCCAGCCCGGCGGCATGGCCCAAGAGCGGCAAGGCCAGTTCATCGAAGTCAATCCACAAGACGGCAGCGCCCGCCTGATCGCTTTTCAGCGCATTGGCGACTACCCGCTCGAGGTGCTGGTGGCCAGCGCCGCCGAGGACACCATCGCCAGCTGGCGCGGCACCCACCAATGGCAACTGCTGCTCGCCGCCATGGTCACGCTGTGTCTGATCATCGGGGCGGGCCTGCTCCTGCTGCGCCTGCAGCGGGCAGAGGCTGAACTGGCTGGATTGCGCACCGAACTGCACCAGGCCAGAACGAGGCTGCGTGCCCGCAGCGAATGGCTGGTGGCGATCTCGCACCGCTTGCGCAGTCCGCTGAGCCGTCTGTTGAGCGGAAGCGCACCGACCGAAGGCCGACACGGCGACAGCAAACTGCATGACCAACATGCCGACGCCGAGGAGCTGCAGCGGCTGCTGGAAGAACTGGTTGATCTGGCGCGACTCGAATCCGGCGGCATGACCCTGCACCGCGAGATCCTGGCCGTACACCCCCTGATCCAGGGTGTGGCCGAGGCCCAGCGCGCCGCTGCAGCCGCCAAGGGCCTGGCCCTGCGGGTTCAGTTCGATCCCGATGTGCCCGAACACCTGTGCTGTGACGGCCTGCGCGTGCGGCAGTTGCTCAAGCGCCTGGTCGTCAACGCCCTGCGCTACACCGAACAGGGCGAAGTCGTGATCGAGCTCGATAGCGCCCCGGGCTGGGTGCGGATCCATGTGGCCGACACCGGCGCGGGCATGAGCGCGGCGCAACAGGCCGTGATCATGCCGCGCCTGGCCGAGCGCACCGATGCGCTGGCCGGCGGTGTGGGCCTGACCCTGGCCCGCGCGCTGGCCCGCCACATGGGCGGACAACTGGAGCTGACCTCGGTCGAAGGCATGGGCTCGCGCTTTACCTTGAGCCTGCCGCTGGAGCCCTGAGGCCCGGCCTTACCAGATCCGCAAGCGCTGCTCGGACGCCTTGTACAGGCCGTCACCCTTGCGCGTGCCAAAGGCCTGATGGAAGCCGTCGTGGTTGATCACCGTGCCGTTGGCGCGGAACTCCTCGGGTGAGTGCGGATCGGCGGTCAACAGCCGCAGGGTCAGCTCGTCACGCCGCTTGCCGCGCCAGGCCTGTGCAAAGCCGTAAAAGAAGCGCTGCTCCCCGGTCAGGCCGTTGATCTCGGGCGCGGGCTTGCCACCCAGAGACACCTGCCAGGCCTTGTAGGCAATCTGCAGACCCGACAAGTCGGCAATGTTCTCGCCCAAGGTCAACTCACCATTGACCTTGTGGCCCGGCAGAGCCTCGTAGGCGCTGTACTGGGCTACCAGTTGCGCGCCCAGCTTGGCAAAGGCCTGGCTGTCAGCCTTGGTCCACCAGTTGCTCAAGCGGCCATCGCCGTCGTATTGCGCGCCCTGGTCGTCAAAGCCGTGGCTGATCTCGTGGCCGATCACCGCACCGATGGCGCCATAGTTCACAGCGTCGTCGGCCTTCATGTCAAAGAACGGCGCCTCGAGAATGGCCGCCGGGAACACGATCTCGTTCATGCTCGGGTTGTAGTAGGCGTTCACCGTCTGCGGCGTCAGCAACCACTCGTGGCGGTCGACCGGCTGGCCCAGCTTGGCGGCCGCCCGTTCGAACTCGAAGCGCCCGGAGCGCATCGCATTGCCCAGCGCATCACCCTCGCGGATCTCCAGCTTGGCATAGTCGCGCCACTGGTCCGGATAGCCGATCTTGGTCGTGTACTTGGACAGCTTGTCGCGCGCCTTGGCCTTGGTCACCGGGCTCATCCAGGTCAGGCCGTCGATCGAGCGGCCGAAGGCCACCATCAGGTTGTCGACCATCAGCTGCATGCGCTGCTTGTTGGCTGCCGGAAAGTGCCGCGCCACATAGACCTTGCCCACGGCCTCGCCCAAGGCGCCGTCCAGCGCGTCGGTGGCCTGCTGCCAGCGCGGCTTCTGCTCCTTCTGGCCGGCCAGCGCCGTGCCATGGAAGGCAAAGCTGGCATCCCGCCAGGCCTTGCCCAGGGTCGGGGCCCGTGCGCTCATCAACTGGGCTTGCAGATACAAGCGCCAGGTGGCCACCGGAGTGGTCTTGACCAGCTTGGCCAATGCCCGCGCATAGCTGGGCTGAACCATGTTGACCCGGTTCAGGCCGGGCATGGCGGCCGCGTCAAAGAAGGCCTTCCAGTCCATGCCGGGGGCCAGCGCCGACAGCTTCTTCAGGCTCATCGGGTTCCAGGTCTTCTGCGGATCCCGGTTGGCCACTTCACTCCACTGTGCCTGGGCAATGCGCGTCTCCAGCGCCATCACCTCGGCCGCATGGGCCGCTGCGGCACTGTCGCCCTGCAGAGTGAACAGCGTGGTCAGGTAGGCCACATAAGCCACCCGAGCCTTGGCCATGCGCTCATCTGACTTCAGGTAGTAATCGCGGTTGCCCAGACCCAGGCCGGATTGGTAGGCCAGCGTCAGGTAAGTCTTCGGATCCTTCTGGTCCGGATCCACGTTCAGCGCCAGCGGCGAGCCGGCCAGGCCCTGCAGGCGACCAAACGCAGCTGCCACGGCCCGCGCATCCTTCAGGGCCGCCAGGCGGTCCAGCTCGGGCTGCAGCGGCGCCAGGCCCAGCGCATCCAGGCGGGCCTCGTCCAGGTAGGCGCGGTAGAAGTCACCGATCTTCTGCTCAGTCGAGCCGGCAGGATGATTGCCCTTGGCCAGTTCCTCGACGATGGCCTTGACTCGACTGTCGGCCATGTCGGAAATCACATGGAAATTGCCATAGCCGGACTTGTCTGCCGGGATCGGTGTGCGAGCCAGCCAGCCGCCATTGGCCGCGCGGAACAGGTCGTCCTGTGGGCGCACCGCCGGATCCTCGCCGCTGCGGTCAAAGGTCGGGGCTGCCAGCGTGGCTGCGGCGGGCGCTGCCGTGGTCGCCAGGCCTTGGGCCTGCACGGACACACCATGCAGGGAAAGCGCGGTCAAAGCCGCCAATGCGAGCGCAGAGAGTTTCAGCACAGTCAGATCCTGAACGAGGTGGGTTCAAAAACAATCAGCTGCCGGGCTTGTGGCCCGGGCAGCACAGGGGTCAGATTTTCTCAGAGAGAGTCTGGCGAGGCTATCACGCGTTCAAGGGAGCGGGCGCTTGCAGCAAACGCTCCAGGCAGTGCTCCTGAATGCCGTAGAACGCCTTGATCTCGTCGATCTGCTGCCGCACGACCGCCTGCCGTGCAGCCTCACCCTTGCTGCCAGCGGGCCGGCGCACGGCCAGGATCATCTTGTTCTTGCTGGTGTGCTCCAGGGCCACGAACTCGAACACCTGGGCCTCATAGCCATTTGCCTCGAGCAACAGGGCGCGCAGGCTGTCAGTCACCATCTCGGCTTGCTGGCCCAGGTGGATGCCATGCTGCAGCATGGGCTTGAGCAGCGGCGGAAGCTGCATCTGCGGCCGGATCTGCTTGTGGCAGCAGGGCGAGCACATGATCAATGCCGCGCCGGCCCGGATGCCGGTGTGCAGCGCATGGTCAGTCGCCACGTCGCAGGCATGCAGCGCAATCATCACGTCCAGCGTCTGGGGCACATGGCTGCGCACATCGCCACACAAGAACTGCAAGCCTGCCATGCCGCACTGCTTTGCGGCCGCATTGCACAGGTCGACCATGTCCTGGCGCAGTTCCACGCCAGTCACCTCAGCCCGCAATCGGCGTGCCGTGCTCAGATGATGGTGCATCGCAAAGGTCAGATAGCCCTTGCCCGAGCCAAAGTCCACCACCCGGATCTGCCCGTCCGGGCTGTTCAGCGCCACCGAGCCCAGCGCATGGTCCAGCACTTCGATGAACTTGTTGATCTGCTTCCACTTGCGGGCCATCGCCGGTACCAGCGCATGGCGGGCATCGGTCACGCCCAGGGCTTGCAGAAACGGCGTGTCCAGCGACAGGTAGCGGCGCTTCTGACGGTCATGCCCCTCGGCCGCCTCGTCAGTGACGGATCCAGCTTCTGCAGCGGCCTCCCCCGGAGCCGGCCTGGCGCTGTGCACCAGGCCGATCTTGCCGCGCTTGCTGATCATCAGCTGCCATTCGTCGCTGCGCGTGAACAAATGAGCGTGGCTGAATGCCGTGCCCAGCAAGGACTGCAGCTCCGCCAGCGCCGCAGCCTCGGTCGGGTTCTTGACGATGTCCTTGGTCGGGTGCCGGTAGGTGAAGCTCAAACAGGCCTGGCCGCGCAAGACCAGCGGCCGGGCGGTGATGCGCTGCACCGTGTCGCCACTGCCGCGCGGCTTGCCCAGCACCAGCTTGACCAAGCTGCGATCGGCCAGACTGGCGCGCAGCAGATCGAAGAACCGCTCGCGGCGGGCCAGATCGGCCAGAGCGGCGCGGTCGTCATTCAAGGAGGCGGCGGAATCTCCGGGCAGGGTCGAGCTCATCGGCCCGATTGTCGGTCAGCCCTTGGGTGCATCGCCAGGCGCGGCCGCTTCCTTGTCTCCCAGACCCAAGCGAGCCGAGATCCGTTTGCGGGCCGACAGCAGGAGCAAGCCGAACACCAGCAGCAGCAGCTTGTCCCAGAAGTCGACGACGGCCTTCCAGGTCTGCCTGAGCAATTGCATCGCGCCGTCCTGCACTTCGACACCCGTGTCGATGCTGACTTCGACCTCCACGGTCTCGACCGCCTTGGGCACCGGCGTGCCGGTGCAATCGGTGGATCCGTACAGGGCCACATCCGCGCCGACCTTGAAGCGCCCATCCCGCTGCGGCGTGAACCGGAACCGCAACTCGGAGCCCCCGGCATCGATCAAGGCGCACGGGCTCTCGGCCTGGTCCAGCGTCAGCTCAGGGGAGACAAAGGGCTTGACCTTGACCGAACGCCCAGAGCCGCGCAAGGGCACCGTGGCCGCCACCACGCCAGAGGCCGCAGCCCGCACATCGGCCGTCAAGCCGATCACCACCTTCAACTCACCGGCCTCCTTGACCTTCATCCGCCGAGGTGCAGTGGCGGTTACGCTGTAAGCCGACAGATCGATCCGGTCCGGAGTGCTTGCAGGCCCCGCACCGGTCGGCTCCAAGGCGTCCAGATCGGCCGTGGCCAGCACGGGCGGGCGCGGTCGTCCACGCACCGGCCGGGGCGGCTGCGGTGCCGGCACCCATGCAGGAACCTCCGCGGTGGCCGATCCCGAGATCGGCACTGGCGGCACCTTCACGGAGGATGGCGGGGGTGGCACAGGTGCAGGCGACGGTGCGGGCACTGGCATTGGTGCGACCGGGCGCGCCGTCGGCGCCGCGGTTGATCCTGGTGGCATGGGCTGCCCTGCACAGCCGCTGAGCAGGGCGAGCATGCCCAACACACGCCAGGACCTGCCTGCCACTGCCCTGCACTCACCCACCTGGATCCGCATCACTCGCTCCTCTGCACCATGCTCCGCACGGCATCAGGGGCGCACGCTAACCCGGCACGGACGGATTGACCATCCGCAGCTTTGCGGGCCCGGTGCCCTGCGCTGCAATCTCAAACCCGGGTCTCGGCAGTGGCCACCACGGTGGTGATCGGGCCGCTGCCGGCCCAGCGGTCGAGCGCCAGGTAGATGACCGGCGTGATGTAGAGCGTGACCACCTGGCTGAGCAGCAGGCCGCCCACCACCGCCAGGCCCAGCGGTTGCCGCAGCTCGGCACCGGCGCCCAGGCCCAGAGCGATCGGCAAGGCACCCATGATCGCGGCCAGGGTGGTCATCATGATCGGCCGCAGCCGCAACACCGCCGCCTGTCGGATGGCATCGGCCGGAGCCATGCCCTGGTGGCGCTGCGCATCCAGCGCGAAGTCGATCATCATGATGGCGTTCTTCTTGACGATGCCGATCAGCATCAGGATGCCGATGGTGGCGATCAAGGTCAGCTCCTGACCAAACAGTTGCAGCGTCAGCAAGGCACCCACGGCGGCCGATGGCAAGCCCGCCAGAATCGTCAGCGGGTGGATGTAGCTCTCATAGAGCACGCCCAGCAGTACATAGATCACCAGCAAGGCCGCCACGATCAGCACCACCTGGCCGCTCTGAGTGCTCTGGAACACGGCCGCATCACCGCCATAAGTCCCGATCAAGGTGGCTGGCATGTTCAGGTCGGCGCTCATGCGGCTGATCCTGGCCGTGGCCGTGCCCAGCGGCACATCAGGCGCCAGGTTGAACGACAGTGTCACGGCCTGCAACTGCCCCTGGTGATTGATGGCCGTGGGCCCGAGCGTGCGCTTGACCGTGGCCACCGCTGACAGGGGCACCAGCCCGCCGGCCTTGCTGCGCAGCCAGACCTTGTCAAAAGCCGACTCGAAGGCCTTGTCGCCATCGGCCGTCTCCATGATCACGCTGAAGCTGTTGACCGGACCGTACATGGTCGAGACCTGCCGCTCACCGAAGGCGTTGTAGAGCGCGCTGCGCACATCCGACAGCTGCACGCCCAGCAGATTGACCTTGTCGCGGTCAATCTCGAGCGAAGCCTGCAAACCCCGGTTCTGCGTGTCGGAGGTCACATCGCGGAACACCGTGGCGTCATTGCGCATCTGGGTTTCCAGCTTGGCTGCCCACTCGGTCAGGGCATCGGCGCTGACGCTTTGCAAGGTGTACTGATACTGGCTCTTGCTTTGTCGCCCGCCCAATTGCAGGTTCTGCACCGGCCGCATGAAGACCTGCATGCCCGCCACAGCGCGCAGCTTCTTGCGCAAGCCCTCCACCACTTCCTTCATCGGCGGGCGTTCATTGCGCGGCTTCAGGTTGATGAACAAGCGGCCACCACTGCCACCGCCCATGAACGACGACACCGTGGCCACCGCCGGATCGGCGCGGAAGATCGCCACCACCTGGGATTGAAGCGCCATCTTGGCCTCAAAGGCAATGTCCTCGCGAGCTTCGGTGCTGACCTGCATCTGCCCCAGGTCCTCCGCCGGGAAGAAGCCCTTGGGCATGATCGAGAACATCCACAGGGTCAGCGCCAGGCTGCCCAGGGTTACCGCACCCATCAGGCGGCGGTGGGCCAGCGCCCAGTCCAGGCTGCGGCCATAGGCATTCTGGAAGGCGGTGAAGCCCCGCTCAAATGCCTGACCCAGCCGGCCCTCCTCCTGGGGCTCATGGTGGCGCAGATAGCGGCTGCACAACATCGGCACCAGCGTCAGCGAGACCCCGGCCGAGACCAGGATCGACAAGCCCACCACCACGGCGAACTCATGAAACAGCAGGCCGATCACCCCCGGCATGAAGAAGATCGGGATCAGCACGGCCACCAGCGACACCGAGATCGAAACGATGGTGAAGCTCATCTCTCGCGCACCCCGCACCGAGGCGTCGAACGGCGACATGCCGGCTTCGATGTGACGGACGATGTTTTCGAGCATCACGATGGCGTCGTCCACCACCAGGCCGACGGCCAGGGTGATGCCGAGCAGCGAGATGTTGTCCAGGCTGTAGCCCAGCGGCTGCAGCAGGGCCACCGCCCCGATCAGCGAAACCGGCAGTGACAAGGCGGGAATCACCGTCGCCGAGAGCCGACGCAGGAACACGAAGATCACCAGCACCACCAGCACCACCGTCAGGCCCAGCGTCAGGTAGACGTCGTGGACCGCCTCGCGGATCGAGCGCGAGCGGTCATTGGTCAGGGTCATCTTGATCGAGGCCGGCATCTGCGACTCGAAGCGCGGCAGCATGGCCCGCACCTGGTCAACCACCGCCACGGTGTTGGCATCGGGCTGGCGTTGCACGGCCAGCGTGATCGACGGCTCGCCATTGAACTCGGCATGGCTCTTCACCGTTTCCACGCTGTCCTGCACCTCGGCCACATCGCGCAGGCGCACCGGCCCGCCGGCGCGGCTGGCAATCACCACCGCCTGCCAATCGGCCGCGTTCACCAGCTGCCGGTTGGCCTGCACGGTCAGGGTCTGGCGCGTTCCCTCCAGCGTGCCCACGGGCGTGTTGGCATTGGCCGATGCCAGCGTGCTGCGCAACTCTTCCAGTGTCAGGTTGCGCTCGGCCAGCCGGTCAGGATCGACCTTGATGCGCACGGCGTAGCGGCGCTGACCGTAGATCTGCACCTGCGCCACACCGGGAATGGTCGACAGACTGGGCGAGATCAGGTTCTCGGCAAAGTCGTTCAGCTCGGTCAGGCTGATCGACGGGGACGTCAGCGCCACGAACATCACCGGCGCATCGGCCGGATTGACCTTGCGGTAGCTGGGTGGCGAGGTCATCTCCACTGGCAGGCTGCGCTGGGCCCTGAACAAGGCCGCCTGCACATCCAGCGCGGCCGCATCAATGTTGCGGCTGGCATCGAACTCCAGCGTCAACGAGGTGCTGCCCAATGAGCTGGACGAACTGATCAGACTCAGACCGGCAATGGTCGAGAACTGCTTCTCCAGCGGCAGGGCCACCGAACTGGCCATCGACTCAGGCGAGGCGCCGGGCAGGTTGGCATTGACGTTGATGACTGGCGTGTCGTAGCTGGGCAAGGCCGCCACGGGGATCTTGTCGAGCGCAATCACGCCGGCCATGACCACGGCCAGGTTCAGCAACACCGCCATCACCGGGCGGCGGATGAAAGCCTCGGCGAAGCTCATGGGCGGGCTCCGGCACTGGCAGAAGAAGCCGCTGCAGCCACTTTGGCCAGCGTCACCGCCGTGCCGGGCCGCAGGTTCTGCTTGCCCTCCAGCACCACCTGCTCATCCACCTTCAGGCCTTCCACGGCAGCCCAGTCACCCACGCTCTGGCGCAGCTTGACGGGTCGAAGTTCGGCCTTGCCTTCGGCGTCCACCACATAGACCTGCCGCTCCTGGCCGCGGATGATCAAGGCCGACTGCGGCACCACCACCGCGTCCTTGATCGTGTTGAGCGTCATGCTCACTGTCACATACTGGCCAGGCCACAAGGCCAGGCTGGCATTGGGCAGTTCGCCCTTTAGCTTGATCGTGCCACTGGCCGTGTCCACGGTGTTGTCAATGAAGCTCAGCCGGCCGTCCACCTTGAGCAAAGGGCTGCCCAGTGCAGCTGCTCGGGTCACTGTCAGGGGCAGACCCGCGCGCTGCCTGGCACCACTCTCCAGCAGCACAGGCAACTGGCGCTCGGGGATGCTGAAGGACACGCCCACCGGATCCACCTGGCTGATGGTGACCAGCGCATCACCCGAGGGCTGGACCAGGCTGCCGGGGTTCACCGTGATCGCACCCATGCGTCCGGCCATGGGCGCACGCACACTGGCATAACTCACCGCCACCTCGGCCGCCCGCACCGCCGCTTCATCGGAACTGACCAGCGCCCGCTGGGCCTCCAGCTGAGAAAGCACCGTGTCGGCCGCGCTTTGAGCGATGAAATTCTGGTTGCGCAGATCCTGTGCCCGCAGCCACTGGCGGTCCAGGTCGGCCAGCGTGGCACGATCGCGCAGCAAGGCGGCGCGGGCTTTTTCCAGGCTGGCCATTTCATTGCGATCGTCAAAGGTGAACAGCAGATCGCCCTTGCGAACGAATTGACCCTCCTTGACCGCCACGCTGCGCACCGTGGTCGAGAACTGCGGCCGCAGCTCGACCGAGTTCAAGGCCACCACCAAGGCTGAGGCCTCGATCGTCACGGGCAGGTCCTGCTGGCGTGCGCTGAACACCGTCACGGTCTGCGCCATGCCGGCACCCGCCGGCTTGCCCGAGGGTGCGGCACCAGGTCGGCTGGACTTGAACCACCAGGCGCCACCACCCACGACCACCAAACCCAGCACCACCGCGCCAACCCAGCTTGCTTTCTTCATGTGCATTTTTCTCAGATGAATCAGGAGCAGGCAGCGCGTGGCATTCCACTCAGAACGATGACAGAGCGCAAGCCGGAGCAACAGTTCCCTGTCCGTAACCACCCAGCCGACGATTTGCGCGAGCCATTGTCTCGCCGCCGCATATCAGCACCTCAAACAGGGCCGAGTTGATCAAGCAGCGACTGCGGCGCCAGCGTCGTCAAACGGCTGGTGCCGATCCGGGCCGGCCAGGCGGCACAACGGGTAATCAAGGCCTGGGCTTGGGCGCCGGCCATCAATGCCAGCAAAGCTTGCCGTCCCGCCCCGACCTTGCGTGAACGCGCCAGAGGTTGAACCACTTCGGCATAGGGCAGCAGGTCGGCCAGCAGCTCGTCGCGGGCCTCCGTGTTCAGTTGCCAGGCGGGCCAGGCCAGTGCCTGCATCAATTCGGTGATGGTGGCCGTGCTGACCAGTGGTGTGATCAATCCCTGTTGCCACGCCTGGCGCAATGCGCCGGCCTCCCCGGCCGGCGCTGTCAGGGCTTGCAACAGCACAGGGGTGTCAATGACCACCTTCATGACTTGCTCGCGGACTTCTTGCGCGCAGTCGGGGTGACTGTCGCGATCGGTGTCCGACTCGGCGCTTTCGCCACCCGCTTTTCAGCGACCCCGGTTTTGACCGGCACTTTTTTGGCGGGCAATTTTTTGGCTACTGCTTTGGCGGTCACCGTTTTCTTGACGCCCTTTTTTTCAGCCAGCGGTTTTGGGCTGACCGTTTTTTTCGTCTCCCGTTTTTGAGCCGATGGTTTGGCGGCTTGTTGGAGCGTCTTTTCGCCCCGAGCCCAACTCACCGCATTTTCGGCCTCGTTTTCGGCCAGGCCCAAAGCCGTCAATTGGGCCCTCACCGCGTCGCCACGCTGGATTCGCACGGGGGTCAGCACGATCTGACCGGCTTTGGCTTGCACTTCGAAGTAGCTTGCCGGGCCCACGGCCTGGGTGATGGCCTTGGGCAAGGTCAGTTGATTCTTGGAAGTAAGCTTGGCTAACAAGGGCATTGCGCGGAATTCCGAAAGTAAGGCAACAAGGGGGCGCCACTTTAGCTGAGCCTTGCAATCCACCGTTCAGACGATCGCCATGGCGGGCATGGCGAGATGCGCGACACTCGATTCCCAGTCCACTCCCGCGCTCCTCAATGACCACTGCCCACGCCCATGTCGCCCGCCCCATCGACCTGGCGCTGCAGGGCGGCGGTTCCCACGGTGCCTTTACCTGGGGTGTGCTGGACGGTTTGCTGGAGGATGGTCGCCTGCTGCCTGATGGTGTCTCGGGCACGAGCGCTGGCGCGATGAACGCCGCCGTGCTGGCCACCGGCTATGCGCGCGGTGGCCGAGACGGCGCTCGGGCGGCCCTCAAAGCCTTCTGGCATGCCGTCAGTGACCAGAACCCCGCGCCGGCGCCCGCCATGACGGCCTGGGGCGTGGCCTGGCCCGACTGGCTCTTCAACCGCAGTGCCTGGCCAGGCTACAACGCCATGGAAGCCTGGACCCGCCTGCTCAGCCCGGCCCAGCTCAATCCACTCGGCCTCGATCCCTTGCGCGACATCGTCAAGGCCCATGTGGATGTGGCCGCGATCCGGCAGGGACCGATCAAGGTTTTCGTCACCGCCACCTCGGTGCGCACCGGCCAGCCGCGGGTGTTCAGCGGCGATCAACTGAGCGTGGACGCGCTGATGGCCTCGGCTTGCCTGCCGCAGACCAGCCGCAGCGTGGTCATTGACGGCGAGGCGTACTGGGATGGCGGATTTGCCGGCAATCCCAGCCTGTGGCCCTTGATCTACAACACCGACAGCCGCGACCTGCTGCTCATCCAGATCAATCCGCTGGTGCGCCAGGAGGTGCCCACCAGCGCGGTCGACATCCAGGACCGGATGAACGAGATCACCTTCAACGCCAGTCTGGTGGCCGAAATGCGCGCCATTGCATTTGTGCAGCGGTTGGTGAAGGAAAAGCGGGTGGACTTGAACGACTACAAGGCCCTGCGCCTGCACCGGATTGCCGACGAGGCCAGCCTGGCACGCTTCGGTGCCTCCAGCAAGCTCAACAACGATCTGCGCCTGCTCACCACCTTGTTCGACATCGGCCGACATGCCGCCCAGGCCTGGCTGGCTCAGCATGCCGACGCCGTGGGCCATCAAGGCACGCTCGACGCGGCCAAGGTCTATCTGGGCCAGGGAACCGACGTCAACGCAGCCCCATGAACCTCGTTGTGCAAGCTCAATCTCTTTCAGGAGCGTTTTTGAATTCGTCTTCGATCTTTCTCAGTGCGGCCGCCTTGCTGGCTGGTGCCCTGGCGCCTTTGGCCTGTGCAGCGCCTTTGCCTCGCAGTGCAGACATCCGTTACGACGTGAAGTGGGGCATGGTCTCGCTGGAGGCCTTTCAGCAGTGGCGACTGGAAGGCACGCGCTACACGCTGACGACCGAATTGAAGTTGCCGCTGGCCTTCAAGAACCGACGCTACATCAGCCAGGGCCTGATCAACGATCAGGGCCTGGCGACCACGCGCTATGACGATTTTCAAGTGGGTGAAGACTCACCTCGAAACCAGGCCGTGCTGGATCGCAGTGCCCAGGAATTGCGCTATGGCACGCCCGGCAAGCAGCGCAGCTTGCCCCTGCAAGCGGGGCTTCAAGACCTGCACAGCCTGGCGTACCAGCTGATGTGGTTGGGTGATGCGGTTGAAGGTGCCTCGATTCCCGTGACCAACGGCAAGGGCGTGGTCCAGCACCGGTTCCAGTCGGCGTTGCCGCAGGCCATGAAGATCGATGACATGGCGGTGGTGACACGCCGGTGGGTCAGTTCCTCTTCTGACGGTTCGGTCGAAGTCTGGTTGGCGCCCGCTTTTGCGCAGCTGCCCGTGACGGTGATCCGGTCACAAGACGGGCGCAGCCTGCGCTTTGTGGCTCGTGAAGTCCGTTTCAGCCCTTGAAAGCGCAGTGAAAGCAGAGAAGTTTTCCAGGCTGTTATTCCTGTTGTCTTTTTAAATTC
>CALRVU010000025.1:0-13936 GCA_943371685.1 Bordetella parapertussis
AATGACCTGCCCCTGGCGAACCACAACGGCGAGCGGAAAGCCCACCCGGGTGTCCAGTCTCTGCTGCCAGACCTGCTTGCCGGCAATCGTCGGGGTGACGGGCAGCAGTGGCGCTGGCGGCGCTTTGTCGGCGGCACAACCGGCCATCAGCAGCAAGATGGCGCCAGCGGCGACCAGACCACTCGCGCGGCCCCTCATTTGGCAACTCCAGATGCCTGAGGCGCTGCCGCTTGTGCGGTCAGCTTGGCATCGACGATGCGCCGGTAGTCCTGCTTTTCTTCCATGGCCGCGTAGGCCTTCTGCCAAGCCGCCACGGCCTCGGCCTTCTTGCCCTGGGCCAGCAAGACGTCGCCGCGGCGGTCCTCTGCCAGCGCCAGAAACTCGGCTTGATCGACCTTGGCCAGCAAGGCCAGCGCCTCGTCGAATGCCTTGGCATCGATCAGCAAACCGCTCAAACGCAGCTGAGCCAAGGCCTTGTAAGAGGGGTCCGAGGCCTTCTCAGCCACCCATTCGAGGCTCTTCCGCGCGGCATCCGGCAAGGATTTGTCGACCTGGACACGGGCTGCCAGCAGGCCGGCTTGCTGTGCGAAGGTCGTGCGCGGAAAACGCTCTTTCAAGTCGTTGAAGATGAGTGCGCTTTTCTCGACGTCTGACACCTGGGCGGCTTGCTCCATCTCGTCAAACATGGCGGCAGCCTTGGCGGCCTGCTCACGCTCCCACCAGTTCCAGCCATTGAAGGCTGCAAAACCAGCCAGCACGAGCGTGAGGAGCGAGAGGATCAGGTTGCCGTATCGGTTCCAGAACGCCTTGAGTTCGTCAAGTTGCTCTTGTTCCTGAAGATCGAGATTCGTTGCCATGAAACCAGGCCTGCGCGAAGCAGGCAAATGAAAGTCGTTGCTGGCTCGCGCCAGGCCCAATGTCGGATTATGCGTCGGGGCGCGTTGCGCAAAGTTTCTGACCCCACGCAGACACCCCATTCAGGGGCTGAAGCTCCTGTGGTGCACCCGCCTCGCGCAGCGGCTTGACCGCCACCACGCCCTGCGCAAGTTCGTCTGCACCGAAGATCAATGCGTGACGTGCGCCGCTGGCATCTGCCTTCTTGAACTGGGACTTGAAGCTGCCCTGCCCGTCCTTGCCGGCCGCATGCATCTGCACCCGCACGCCCAGCGCCCTGAGGGCTTCCAGCGTGGCCACGGCCACCGGCAGCGCCGCAGCATCCGGAACCACGGCATAGACATCCGGCGTCAGGGGCGCAGGGGCCCGACCGGCATCCTCCAGCAGCGCCAGCACGCGCTCGATGCCCATGCCCCAGCCCACGGCAGGCGCCGCCTTGCCACCGATCTGCTCGATCAGGCCGTCATAGCGCCCCCCGCCACAGACGGTGCCTTGCGCACCCAGGCGATCAGTCACCCACTCGAACACCGTGAGGTTGTAGTAGTCCATGCCGCGCACCAGACGCGGATTGATGCGGTAAGGCTGCCCCACGGCATCCAAGCTGGCCCGCACCGCATTCAGGTGAGCCAGAGAGGCCTCACCCAGAAAGTCCATCAGCTGCGGTGCGGCTTCAACCAGGCCCTGCATGGCGGGATTCTTGGTGTCGAGGATGCGCAGCGGGTTGGTGTGCAAGCGCCGCTTGGCCTCCTCGTCGAGCTGTTCTGCATGCGCCTCAAAATGACGGATGAGGGCCGCGCGATGGGCCTGACGCTCGGCCGGCTGGCCGAGGCTGTTGAGCTCCAGGCGCACATCGCTCAAGCCCAGCTCGGCGAGCAAGGCGCGCACCATCAGGATGACTTCGGCATCCACGTCCGGCCCCGGGAAGCCCAAGGCCTCGACGCCCACCTGATGGAACTGTCGGTAGCGACCGCGCTGGGGCTTCTCATGGCGGAACATGGCGGCGATGTAGTACAGGCGCTTGCCGCCTTCATACAGCATCGAGTGCTCGGCCACCGCTCGGACCACACCGGCCGTGCCCTCCGGCCGCAAGGTCAAGGGATCGCCGTTGAGCTTGTCCTCGAACGAGTACATCTCCTTCTCGACGATGTCGGTCACCTCGCCCAGACCACGCACGAACAAGGCCGTGGGCTCCACGATGGGCGTGCGGATGTTCTGGTAGGCGTAGCGCGACATGACCCGGCGCACCACATCTTCAAACCACTCCCAGCGCGCCGACTCGGGCGGCAGGATGTCATTCATGCCTTTGACGGCTTTGAGGGATTCACTCATGGCAACAGGATAAACGGGCCGAGCCGCGCCATGCGCGGTTCCAGGCCAGGTGAGATCGGTGCCGCTGAGCTGGCCAGCCCGGACACCAGAGAAAGATCAGGCTGACGCAGTGGCGCCGAACCGCCGCTCGATGTACTGCTCGACCAGGACCTGAAACTCGTTGGCGATCGAGTCACCACGCAGAGTCAAGGCCTTCTCGCCATCGATGAAGACCGGCGCAGCAGGTGCTTCGCCGGTGCCAGGCAGGCTGATGCCGATGTCGGCATGCTTGCTCTCACCCGGGCCATTGACGATGCAACCCATGACGGCCACCTTCATCTGCTCGACCCCGGGGTAACGAGCCCGCCACACGGGCATCTGCGCCCGCAGGAAGTCGTCGATCTGCTTGGCCAGCTCCTGGAAGGTGGTGCTGGTGGTTCGACCACAGCCCGGGCAGGCCGTGACACTGGGGTTGAAACTGCGCAACCCCAGCGCCTGCAGGATCTCCAGGGCCACGACAACCTCCTGGGTGCGCGCCTCACCGGGCTGGGGCGTCAAGGAGACGCGGATGGTGTCGCCGATGCCTTGCTGCAGCAACACGGACAAGGCGACCGCCGAAGCGACCGTGCCCTTGGTGCCCATGCCGGCTTCAGTCAAGCCCAGGTGCAATGGATAGTCACACCGTTTGGCCAGTTCGCCGTAGACCGAGATCAGGTCTTGCACGCCACTCACCTTGCAGCTGATCAGGATCTGGTTCGGATCCATGCCGATGGCGCGTGCCTGTTCAGCAGACTGGAGGGCCGACTGGATCAGAGCCTCGTACATGACTTGCCGGGCATCCCAAGGCTGGGCACGCAGGGCATTCTGGTCCATCAAGGCCGCCATCACCTCCTGGTCAAGGCTGCCCCAGTTGACGCCGATTCGCACTGGCTTGTCGTACTTGCAGGCGATCTCGATCATCTGCGCGAACTGGCGGTCACCCTTGTCGCCCTTGCCCACATTCCCCGGATTGATCCGGTACTTGGACAGCGCCTGCGCGCAGCCCGGAAAGTCGGTGAGCAAGCGATGCCCGTTGTAGTGGAAGTCCCCCACCAGCGGCACATCGATGCCCATGCGATCGAGTTGCGCCCGGATGTCAGGCACTGCTGCAGCCGCCTCTGGCGTGTTCACCGTGATGCGGACCATCTCGGACCCCGCAATCGCCAACTCCTTGACCTGGATGGCGGTGCCGATCACGTCCACCGTGTCGGTATTGGTCATGGATTGCACGCGGACCGGCGCGCCACCCCCAACCGTGACCACCCGGTCGCCCCACACCACCCGCGCCTGGCGGTTCCGGCGCGTCGCGGGCGAACAGACCGGAATCGGCAAGGCAGCGTCGGTCAGAGTGTCAGCAGATTCGCTCATCGCAGCATTCATTTGAGTTCGGTACGCGCCACGTTGTCGCGCGATACGGCGGCCAGGTCCCAGACCTGGCCACGCACGCGCAGCTCTGTCGCGGCCACATTGCCCACCTTGACCCGCATCGGGAAGGCACCATCGAGGCTGAGATCCTCTCCCGCCGCCAAGGTTCGGGCCAGCAGCGTCTTGCCCGAACCATCGACGATCTCGACCCAGGAATCCGCCCGAGTCAACACTCTGAGCGCCGGTCCCGCCGGGGACACCGCCGTGCTCGGCGGCAAAGCTGCTGGCAAGGCGATAGCCGAAGCCGGCGCGGTCGCGGGCAGCGTGACGGGTGCCAGGGCCGCAGCAGGCGTCGGCTGGACGAGCGGCAAGGGCGACGCGCTCGTGACCGCGCTGGAGGGCAGCGCCGGCGCCTCGTTGACAGCCGCAACGGTCGGCGCCGTGCTGCCTGGCTCCGCCGCATCCCCTTGCCCAGGCAAGGCAGTCGGCACGGCACCGGGCAGGTAGGCATTCAAACTGAACCCTGCCGGCCAGAAGATCAGAACGGCAGCACCCAGGATCAGCACCGCCACCAGGGCCGCGAAACCCTTCTTGGCCAGCGGATTGTCAGAACCGCTGTCCCGACGCATGCCTCGCTCGCGGAACGGCGCATTCAGGCCACCAGTCACTTGCTCCAGCGTGTGCTGGTCAAGCGCCGGAAGGCGGGCCAGCACCGGCACGGGATCGAGCTTGAGCACACGACAAGCGGCCTGCGCGAGCGCACGCACGAATGCCGGCCCCTGGAGCGCTGCATGCGCGTCGGCCTCCAGTTGCTCCAGCTTCCGGGGCGCCACCTTCAGGAGGGTGGCCAACGTGGTCACGTCCATGCCCTGCGCCTCGCGCGCAGCCCTCAACATCGCGCCCGCGCTCGCGTGCGCGCTGGCCGCCACAAACGGCATTGCGGCAGGGGCCTCGTCGCCCATGCCCCCGATCGGCTCACTCATCAAATCGACCCTTTTCGTACAACAGGGTTTCCGGCGCTTCAGGAAAGCGGTTGCGCAACTGCGTACCCAGCACTCGCATCTGGGCATCCTGACGCAAGCGGTTCTCGATCCGCAAGGCCAGCCAAAGCGACTGGGCGCTCACCAGTTCATCGATGGCATTCACACGCCGGATGTAGAAGCGCGCCCGTTCATATTCCCGCTGCCGGTAAAGCACCTCGGCGAGATTGACGGCGGCGGCGGGACTGGCCGGATCCCGTTCGTAGGCGCGCGTCAGGGTCTTCTCGGCGTCGGCCCACCGGTTGTCACGCGCCTGGCAAACGCCCTGGGCCAGCAGACTCCGCGCGGCGTCTCGGAAACCGGACTGCGCCATCAAGGCATCGAACTGTCGGTCCGCATCGGCGAAGCGCCGCTGCTGGCAGAGAAACCATGCATAGTTGTGCATGGAATCGAAATTCCGCGTGTCCAGCTTCAGGGCATGCTGGAAGCTTTCTTCGGCCAATGCCGGCTCGTTCAGACTGGCGTAGATCAGACCCCGCAGGTTGAACGCCTCCGCCGAACTGGGCTTGGCCACAATCGCCTGCTTGACCTCATCGAGGGCCGTCGTGCCCATTCCTCGGCCAAAGTAGGCCGATGCCAATTCGAGTCGAACGCGCGCTCGCCGGTCCAGGTCAGTCTGGTCGGAGGCCGTCTGCAGATCGGGCCGTGCCGGGGTGCTCGTGGAACAGCCTGGCAGTCCGAGGACGCCGATGCACAGCAACAACAGCATCAGCCACCGGCCTTCTGCAGCCATCTCGGAGGCGGCGCTGCCAAGGCGACTGCCAGACATCAACATCAAGGAACGCATCAAGCCGCCGGGTTCAAAGGGAAAATCGGCACGGGCATGCGCTTCATGCGCTCGCCCACACGGGTGCGATCCCGCACCTCACCAGCGAGTTGACCACAGGCTGCATCAATGTCATCGCCGCGCGTCTTGCGGATCGTCGTCACCAGCCCGGAATCTTGCAGAATCTTGGCAAAGGCCAGCACCCGCTCTCGCGAGGACCGGTGCAAGCCCGAGGCCGGGAACGGATTGAACGGAATCAGGTTGAGCTTGCAGGAAACCCGGGTCTGGGGGTTCTCCTGGACCAGCGTGAGCAGGGCCTGGGCATGCGCATCGGTGTCATTGACGCCATCGAGCATGCAGTACTCAAAGGTGATGAAGTCGCGTGGTGCTGCTTCCAGGTAGCGTCGGCAGGCGGCCATCAGCTCGGCCACCGGATACTTGCGATTGAGCGGCACCAAGTCATCACGCAAGGCGTCGATGGGCGCATGCAGGGACACCGCGAGCGCGACCGGACAATCTTCGCGCAATCGATCCATCATCGGAACCACACCCGAGGTGGACACCGTCACCCGGCGGCGCGACAGCCCGTACCCATGGTCATCCAGCATCACCTTGAGTGCCGGCACCAACGCACTGTAGTTCTGGAGCGGCTCGCCCATGCCCATCATCACCACATTGGAGATGACGCGCTCACCCGCCGGCAGCGCGAATCGCTGGCGCAGGACATGCTCTGCATGCCAGAGCTGTCCGAGGATTTCGCCGGTGCGCAGATTGCGGCTGAAACCCTGGTGACCCGTGGAGCAGAACCGGCAACCCACGGCACAGCCCGCCTGGGACGAGATGCACAGCGTGCCTCGATCGTCTTCGGGGATGAACACGGTTTCGACCGCATCGCCCGCGCCCACGTCAAACAGCCACTTGACCGTTCCATCGGCGGACACATGCTCGGACAACACTGTCAGGGGCCGGATCTCGGCCGCGCTGGAGAGCTTCTCGCGCAGGGACTTGGCCAGATCAGACATGGCGGCAAAGTCGCGCGCGCCACGCTGATGAATCCAGCGAAAAAGCTGGGTGGCGCGAAAACGCTTCTCACCCAGACTTTCGCAGTAGGCGGTCAGCCCGTCGAGGTCATGATCCAGCAGATTGACAGCAGTGTTCATGGCGACAACGTGACCGCAGGCTGCAATACGCTCGCGCTCAGCGCGAGTGAATGCTCATGCCAGGGAAGAAGAAGGCGATCTCGACCGCGGCGGTTTCAGCTGCGTCAGAGCCGTGCACGGCGTTGGCGTCGATGCTGTCGGCGAAGTCAGCACGGATGGTGCCCTTCTCGGCCTTCTTCGGGTCGGTCGCGCCCATCAGGTCGCGGTTCTTCAGAATGGCGCCTTCGCCTTCGAGGGCCGTCACCATCACCGGGCCGGAGATCATGAAATCAACCAGGTCCTTGAAGAACGGACGCGCAGCGTGCACGGCGTAGAAGGCCTCTGCGTCGGCGCGCGACAGGTGCATCATGCGGGCAGCGATGACCTTCAGGCCGGCGCCTTCAAAGCGGGCGTAGATCTGACCAATGACGTTCTTGGCCACGGCGTCAGGCTTGATGATGGAGAGAGTGCGTTCGATGGCCATGATGGCTTCCTCTTTTTGATTGACTCGAAGCGAGTCGGAACTAAACCGCTGATTTTAGCCTGCGGCTGTGAATATCCGGCGACTCAGCGGCCACCGCCACGACGACCACCGCCACCGCCGCCCCGACCTTGGGACTTGCGGGTGAAGGCATCGGCGCCGATGTAACCCACCGAGGTCTGCATCGGATCCGGCTGGCGCGGCGCGCCACCACCACCATTGCCCGGCTTGCCGCTACGGCCGCCACCGCCCTGCCCGCGAGCACCCTGGACGAATCGCTTGTCGTAGGTCTGCTGCAGCGGATTGGGGATCGGGCCGTCTTCAAAGTCATCGTCACGCACCACCGCACGGTCGCGCTGGATGGCACGTTTGTCGTAGGTCTGCTGAAGGGGATTGGGGATTCGCGTCGGGTCACCAGGCTCACGCAACTCGCGCGGAGCCACATCTCCGGCATCGAAGTCGCGACGCGGACCACGGCCACGGCCTTGCTCCGGACCGCGGTCGACGCGCTCGGCCGGCCCCTGGCGGCGCCCGCCTTGCGGGCCGCCCGGGCCACGCGCCGGCTTGTTGTCGCGCCGCTCCTGCCCTCGCGCAGGCGGACGCTCGCCACGCGCCTCACGCTCACCGCCCCGTGGCTCTGCCCGTGCGCCATCGGCACGCCCGCGGTTCCCACCGCGGCCATCCCGATCACCGCGCGGCGCTTCACGGTCGTTGCGACCCTGGCCACGCTGATCGCCACGCTCTGCGCGTTCGTCGTTCCTGCCCTCGCCGCGCGGCCCCGGCAGCGTGCCGGTGAGTTGACGCAAGGCCTTCACATCCGCCTCACCCAGATCCACGCACACGCCGCGCTTGAGGCCACGCGGAAGCACGATGCATCCGTATCGCACACGGATCAGGCGACTCACCGTCAAACCCACGGCGTCGAACAACTTGCGCACTTCGCGGTTGCGGCCTTCGGCAATCACGACGCGATACCAGCGGTTGATGCCCTCTCCGCCACCCTCCTCGATCGACTTGAACGCGGCCGACTGACCCTCGATCTCGACCCCCTGGAGCAGACGTTCCTTGGCATCCTTCTCGAGGGTACCGAGCACACGGACCGCGTACTCACGCTCCACGCCGAAACGCGGGTGCATGAGCTTGTTGGCCAAGTCACCCGAGGTGGTGAACAGCAGCAATCCTTCGGTATTGATGTCCAGACGCCCCACCGACTGCCACTTGCCCTGCGACAGGCGCGGAAGCTTGCGGAAAACGGTCGGCCGCTGCTGCGGATCCTCGTGCGTCACCACTTCGCCGACGGGCTTGTGATAAGCGATCAGACGCGGCGGCGGCGGTGCGATGCGGACGCGCGCGGGCTTGCCGTCGATCGCGATCCGATCACCAAAGGAGATCCGCATGCCGGTATGGGCCACTTCACCATTGACGGTGACACGGCCCTCCAGAATCATCTGCTCCATGTCGCGGCGTGAACCGATGCCCGACTGAGCGAGCACCTTGTGCAGCTTGGGCGCATCAGCATCCGGCAGCAGCACACGCTTTTCATTGACTTCATCCGCCAGCGGTTCTGCAGCGCCCTCAGGCTCCACATCGAACTCACCCGACACCAGGCTGGCAAAGACCTCGGCCGCATCGGGCATCACGACCGGCACGGCCGCGCTGACGGCAACCGGCGCCTCATCGCTACGCTCCGCCTCATCGCCACGCCCACCGCCACGGCGACCACGACGACGACCCCGGGTGCGGTCCTCACGATCCACCGGGGCTTCGCTCGACGGGGATTCCGCCGCGCTGAGCTGTGCGGGCGCGTCGCCGCCGGCGTCCACATTCACCGACTTGCTGGAGTCCGCGAAGGCGTCAGCGTCGGACGTCTGCGCGATCACTGCAGGTGCAGGTGCAGCTTGCGACTCGGACTCCGCCGCATGTTCAGGCATGGCCACGGATACCGAAACCTCAGCCACGGCCGCCGTCTTTCGCGGTGCGCGCGGCTTGCGTGGTGCCTTCACGGGCTCGGCTGCCGCTTCGGCCACCGCCGCCTCGCCTTCGCCAGCCGTCACTTCGGCGGCTGCTGGCGATGCATCGGCCACCACTTTCTTGGCGCGCACTCGCTTCTTGGGCGCGGCAGCGGCGCCGGCGTCCGTCGTGGGGCCATCCGCCTGGGGCAGTTCGGGGGTATCGGAAGAATCAGGATTCATGCTTGCGTTCAGTTGGGCGCGCCTCAGCGAGCGACACCGGATCAGGTTCAGCAACCGCCATGCCACTTTCTGCCTGGGGCAGTTCAGTGTCTGGGGCCTCCCGGCCCAAGGCCAGGAACTCTTCGCCGTCCGGTTGAGCCGACGGCGTGGCGGCCTCCTCGACAGGCAACGTTTCCGCCTGCGAGGACCCGACTGGCTGCGCCAGTTCGGTCATGGGTTGATCAACAAGGCCTTGGTTGGCCGATTCAGCGCCTGCCATCTGCAGTGGCAGCTCCACCTGTGCAGACAGCAGGTCCACACGCTCCTCGCCCAATCCGGCCAGTTCGCGCACGCCCTGCGCCCCTTCGGGCACCGGCAACAGAGGAAGCCGGTCGAGACTCTGCAGCCCCAGGTCGTCAAGAAACTGCCGCGTCGTGGCATACAAGGCTGGTCGGCCCAGCGCATCGCGGTAACCAATGACCTCGATCCAGTTGCGCTCCTCGAGCTGCTTCATGATCTGGCTCGACACCACGACACCACGGATGTCTTCGATGTCCCCGCGAGTCACCGGTTGACGGTAGGCGATGATGGCCAGGGTCTCCATCACGGCACGCGAATAGCGAGGCGGCTTTTCAGGGTTGAGCCGGTCCAGAAACTCGCGCATCTCGGGCCGACTCTGGAACCTCCAGCCTGATGCAACACAAACCAGCTCGACGCCCCGATCACGCCAGTCACGGCCCAGTTCCTCCAGCAGAAGCCGAACACTGTCGGCATTGAGCTGGTCGTCAAACAAGACTCGCAATTCACGCAGAGACAGCGCCTGGCTGGCACATACCAGAGCAGCCTCTAGAACGCGCTTGGCATCCTGTGTATTCATGCAGAACTGATCACAGCATTGCTGTTCAGTGAATTTCAGTAACCCGGCTCATGAGCACCCAAGAGTTTGCTCAAAAGCCCCGGCAGAGGTGGCTGCATCAGGCTCGTCGGAAAGGGACGAAGCCATCCGCAAGCATGATCACCGCCTTGCGGTGCAACCACTCGAATCAAAACTGTTTGTTTCTGCCAGCCGTCGAAGCGCTAAAACCCGCTCTCGACCCTCGGCTGAACCGCAGGAAGCGTGCAATCGACGAGCCCGAACCCCTCGTTTGCACCACCGATACTCAGCAACCTGCCTTGCAAAACGAGCACCACACTCGTCCGCGATTTCCGACAGTGTACTACCCTTGGCCGAACCCAAGTGCAGCGAGAGGCACAGACGCTTGCCAATTGTGGCTCGAAAGTGCCATCAAGACGCCACATCAGGCCACGACGCCGGCCCACGCCTGCGCAAAATCCGCAGGTGGCTCGGCGGCAAACCACAAAGCCTCCCGGGTGATGGGATGCGCGAAACCCAACTCCGCCGCATGAAGCGCCTGGCGCTGCATGCCCAGCGCCGGCCTGCCCCCATAGACCTGATCGGCCACCAGAGGATGCCCCTTCGAGGCCAGGTGGACGCGGATCTGGTGGGTGCGCCCCGTGTGCAGAATGCAGCGGATGGCACTGACGCCATCACGCGAGGCGATCGGTTCCACATCGGTACGCGCCGGTTTGCCGCTGCCGACCACCGCCATCCGGATCCGCGTCGCGGGATCCCGCCCGATCGGCGCATCCACCGTGAAAGGAACGCGCCCCACATCGCCTTGCGCCAGCGCCACATAGCGGCGCCGGATGTCCCGCAGCGCCATGTCACGACCGAGCGCTGTCACGGCTTCGAGGCTGCGCCCGACCACCATCAAGCCAGAGGTGTCTTTGTCCAGACGGTGGACGATGCCGGCGCGGGGCAACTGGGCAGCCAGGCGGTCATGGGCCAGCAAGCCATTGAGCAAGGTCCCCGACCAATTGCCGGCTGCAGGATGGACCACCAAGCCCACCGGCTTGTTGATGACCAGCACATGATCGTCCTGAAACACGATGTCGAGCGGCATGGCTTCAGCCTTGAAGGCCAGACTCTCAGCCGGCGGCACGAGCGAAACAGCCAGCAACTGCCCGACCTTGACCTTGCGCGACACATTGCCCAAGGCAAGGCCATCGAGGCTGACATGCCCCCCTTCGATCAGACTTTGCAAATGATTACGCGAGAACTCCGGGACCAAGCCCGCCAGCACTTTGTCGAGCCGCTGGCCGTGGGCAGCACTGTCAAGGCGGTGTTCGCGCGTCTCGAAAGCCAGGTCCGCATCGGCTTCGGCCTCATCGCCAGCCTGAGTTGGTTCGTCGGTGCAAGCGTCACTCATATAATCAAAATCCGTTCCTGTTCATGCTCCAGCGTGGCATCAGCCGCGCCCCAAGGGCTTGTCGTATCCATGACCCCATCTTTCGAGTTTCGTGCATTGTCCCGCCTTGCACTGGCCACCCTGCTTGTTGTGACGGCGGGCTGCGCCTCCAACGACTCGGATGAGCTGAAAGGCTCTGCAGAAAAATTGTATGCAGACGCCAAAGAGGACATGGCCTCAGGCGCCTGGGCCACCGCCATCAAGGCACTGGAGCGCGTGGAGGGCCGTGCCGGCGGCGGTTTGCTGGCTCAGCAATCACAGCTGGATCTGGCCTACGCCTACTGGAAGTCCTCGGAAAAAGCCCAGGCACTGGCCACGCTCGACCGGTTCATCAAGCTCAATCCATCCAGCCCTGGCCTGGACTACGCGCTCTACCTGCGCGGGCTGATCAATTTCAACGAAGACCTGGGCCTCCTCGGTGCCGTCGCAGGGCAGAAGCAGTCCGAGCGCGATCAGCAGGCCTCGCGTGAGTCCTACCAGTCGTTCAAGCAGCTCAGCGATCAGTTCCCCGACTCCAAGTACACGCCAGATGCCAAGCTTCGCATGGACTACATCGTCAATGCGCTGGCCGACTACGAAGTGCACGTGGCGCGCTACTACTTGCGCCGCGGCGCGCTGGTGGCTGCGGCCAACCGGGCCCAGCAAGCGCTGACGGTGTATCCGCAAACGCCGGCCACTGAAGAAGCGCTGTTCATCCTCGCCGAGGCTTACGACAAGCTCGGCCTGAATGTGCTGCGAGACGATGCCAAACGGGTTCTGGCTCAGAACTTTCCGAACACCAAGTTCTCTTCAACCCAGTCGGTCATTGAAGAAAAGGCCTGGTGGCGCCTTTGGTGATCTGAAGCGCGGTCAATGGCTTGCGCGCAAGCTGCGCAGCCAGGCCAGCGCCTCTTCTCCGCTGCTCAGCGCCGTCATGGGTGGCAAGGCATTGATCAGTCGGGCCCCGTAACGCGACTGCAGCAGGCGCACATCGCAGACCACCAGCAAGCCACGATCCGACTCGGTGCGGATCAGGCGACCCGCACCCTGTTTCAGCGCGATGGCCGCCTCTGCCACGAAGTAGTCGTTGAAAGCGTCGCGCCCCTGCGCCTTGAGCTGCTTGGTCCGGGCCTCGACCAGCGGATCATTGGGCGGCGGAAAAGGCAGTTTGTCGATCACCACGCATTGCAAGGCATTGCCGGGCACATCGATGCCTTCCCAGAAGCTGTGCGATCCCACCAGCACACTGCCGCCCTCCAGAAAGCGGTTCAACAAACTCCGCTTGGCTGCAGTCCCTTGAACCAGCACTTCCAGCGGCTGACCCAGGGTTTCCAGTTCCGCCTTCAGCGCGTCGGCCGCAGTCCGCATCGATCGCAAGGTCGTGGTGAGCACGAAGGTCCGACCGCCAAGCGCCGCCGCGCAATGCGCTGACGCACGACCCACCATCACCGGATGTGCCGCTTCTGACGGCGCAGGGAAACGCGGCGGCACATACAGGCGGGCATGCTCGGGATAGTTGAACGGACTCCCGAGCCTGAGCTTGCGCGCCTCCTCCAGCCCGGCCGATTCACTGAACCAGCTCAGGCCGTCGTCATCGCCAAGCGTCGCGGACGTGAACACCCAGGCCCGGCTGCCCGCAGATCGCTGCTCGGTCATCATGCTGCGGATGTCCAGCGGCGACTCGAGCAAGCGGGCCTGGTTGGGCGTGAGATCGACCCAGCGCACCCGCTCGTCCGGGGTTTCACCCCGAAACCTCGCCGTTTGCGCGCTCAAACCCTGGGCACGCGTGAGCAAGCGGGCGAAGTCGGGCGATGCGCCGACATGCTGCTCAAGAGCTGCCGCCGCAGCGCTGAGCGTGGCACCGACAGCCTCCAGTCCCGGCTCCAGGCGCTGGCCAGCACGACCCGCCGACTCTTCCCAGCTCAGCCGCAACACACCACGCACGTCCACGCGCGCGCCGGCAGCCGCCAGCCGCAATTCGCGGGCCGCCAGTTCGCAGCGAGCAGCCAGCTCAGCCCAAGGTGCCAGCCCACGGGCTTGCTGCAATCCGGCCGCCAGCATGTCGCGGCCGAAGTCCAGCAGCTGCCCCGTCCCCAACGCATGACCCAGAAACTGGATGCCTGCCTCTACCATCTGATGCGCTTCGTCGAACACGGCGATGTCCACCGTGGGCAACAACTCTGCCACGCCGCTGTCGCGCAAGGCCAGATCTGCAAAGAACAGGTGATGGTTGATGACCACCACGTCCGCGGCCATGGCCTCCCGGCGCGCCTTCATGACATGGCAGGAATGGAAATCGCCACACTCACTGCCCAGACAGTTGTCGCGGTTCGAGGTGACCAGCGGGATGACGTCCGAGCGCTCGTCCAGGCCCTCCAGTTCACCAATGTCACCACTGACCGTGGCCTGAGCCCAGGTCTCGATGCGGGCCAACGCCCGCACGGC
>CALRVU010000026.1:0-13740 GCA_943371685.1 Bordetella parapertussis
GGCTTCGTTCACATTGAAGCAGGTGCAGACCTGCGGGCTGACGGGCGTGCTGGCCTGCCCCAGCAGCGCACCCGGCCGCAGCAGTTGGCGCGCCGGGCCGGGCAGCACGGTGTCGGCCTCCAGCAGGCCGGCAAGCCAGGCCTCGCCGCTGGCGTCGCCGGCCAGCCAGAAGGCCGCCAGGTGCTCATGACCCGCGTCGTCGCGGTGCACGCGGAGGGCGCGTTGTTGCCCTCGTTGGGTGTCCTCGTAGCGTGGCAGATCGGCAGCCTCCAGACCCAGTGCGCGGCGCAGCGGGGCCAGCACCGCCTCGCTCACCGGTGCGATGGCACCGGCGCGCAACACCAGGCCGGCGCGGCCCTGGCCGTCGGGTTCGCGGCCAAAGGGCAGCAGGCAAGCGTAGTCAAAAAGAGCCAGCGCCGGCTTGAGCTGCTCGCGCAGCGCCATGGCCTCTTCATCAGGCAGCCAGGCCATGGCGGTCAGGCGCCAGGGCAGCGCCACTTTCTCGATGGCCACGGCCGCATGCTTGAGCTCGGGCTGCTTGGAGCTGGGGCAGAAGGCCGGTGAGGTCAGCGCATTGACGCCGCCGCTGGCCACGCCGCCCAGCGCCTCGCCACCCCAGTGCATGGCGATGAAGGCCTGGCCCGGCTGCATCGCCTCCGACGCGCGGGCGCTCAGCACCACCTGGCCGCGCCGCGAACGCACGCGCAGCAGGTCGCCGCCCTGGGCCTGCAGGCGGGCCAGGTCCTGGGGGTGCAACTCGACGCTGGGCAGCTTGTCATGGCCATAGAGCCGGCCCAGCAGGCCGGTGCGGCTCATGCCGTGCCATTGATCGCGCAACCGGCCTGTGATCAGGCCATAGGGATAAGCCTCGTCGCAGGGCTCGGCCAGCGGCGTGAACGGCACATCGGCAAAGCGGGCGCGGCCGTCGGCGGTGGGAAAGATGCCGTCCTCATACAGCCGCGCCTTGCCTGCAAGCGCGCCCTCGGGCAGCGGCCATTGCTGCGGCCCCTGGGCGTCGAGCATGGCGTAGCTCAGGCCGGTGATGTCCAGATCGCGGCCGCGGGTGCTCTCGCGGTGCTCCTGCCAAACCTGTTCGGCCGAGCGGTAGTCGAACATCGCTGCGCGCTCGGGCGCGATGCGCGCGGCCAGCCGGCGCGCCAGGTCAGCGGAAATGTCCCAGTCATGCCGGCTCAGTCCGGCCGGTGGCAATGCCGCGCGGGCCCGGCTGATGCGGCGCTCGCTGTTGGTCACCGTGCCGTCTTTTTCTGCCCAGGGCGTGGCGGGCAGCAGCAAGTCGGCAAAGTCTGCCGTGGCCGTGGTGGCAAAGGCCTCTTGCAGGATGACGAACTCGGCCCGCTGCAGGGCGCGCTGCACCGTGGCCTGGTCGGGCAGCGACTGGGCCGGGTTGGTGCAGACGATCCAGAGGGCCTTGATCTGGCCGTCGGCGGCGGCCTGGAACATCTCCACCGCGGTCAGACCCGGCTTAGCCGGCACATCCGGCAGGCCCCACAGGGCGGCCACTTCGGCGCGGTGGGCCGGGTTGGCCAGGTCGCGGTGGGCACTCAGCAGATTGGCCAGGCCGCCCACCTCGCGGCCGCCCATGGCATTGGGCTGGCCGGTCAGGCTGAAGGGGCCGGCGCCGGGCCGGCCGATCTGGCCGGTGGCCAGGTGCAGATTGATCAGTGCCGCGTTCTTGGCCGTGCCGCTGCTGCTCTGGTTCAGGCCCTGGCAGTACACGCTGAGCGTGGCCGGGCTGGCGCCAAACCACTGGGCGGCGGTGCGCAGATCGGCCTCGGCCAGGCCGGTCAGGCGCATGGTCTCGGCCACGGTGCAGCCCTGGATCCGTTCGCGCAGGGCCTCAAAACCGCGGGTGTGGGCGGCGATGTAGTCGGGCTTCAGGTGGCCCTGCTCGACCATCAGGTGCAGCAGGCCGTGGTACAGCGCCACGTCGCTGCCCGGGCGCAGCGCCAGGTGCAGGTCGGCGGCTTCGGCCGTCTCGGTGCGGCGCGGGTCGGCCACGATCCACTTTTGCGCCGGATTGGCGCGCTTGGCGTCCTCCAGCCGGCGGAACAGGATGGGATGGGCCCAAGCCATGTTCGAGCCGGTGATGAACACCGTCTGCGCATGGTCCAGGTCCTCGTAGCTGCAGGGCGGTGCGTCGGCGCCCAGCGTGGCCTTGTAGCCGGCCACGGCGCTGGACATGCACAGCCGCGAGTTGGTGTCGATGTGGTTGCTGCCCAGCAAGCCCTTCACCAGCTTGTTGAAGACGTAGTAGTCCTCGGTCAGCAGCTGGCCCGAGACATAGACGCCGATCGCGTCCGGCCCGTGCTGGCGGTGGATGGCGGCCAGGCGGTCGGCGGCGGTGTCCAGCGCGGCGTCCCAGCTCAGGGCCTGCGGCGCCATGCCCCGCTGCAAGCGCTGTAGGGGTTGCAGCAGGCGGGTCTGGCGGGCCAGGCTGGCGGTGGCCGTCAGGTGCAGGGTCGAGCCCTTGGTGCAGAGTCGGCCGAAATTGGCGGGATGCTGCTCATCCCCGCGCACGCCGCGGATCTGGCCGCCATCGTGCTCGATGACGACGCCGCAGCCAACGCCGCAGTAAGGACAGGTGGAACGGGTTTCAGCCATGGGGTGGATGCGTTTGGAGCCTCAGGCAGCCAAGGCGGGGGCGGGTGCGGGTTCGCTGTGCGGCGGGCCGAACATCAGCCGCTCGCGCAGGGCCTCGATGGGACGGCCGCTGCGGATCAATTGCAGGTACCAGGGGCCGTCGCTGGTGTCGCCATACAGGCAGGCGCCCACCAGCCGGTCGCCGCGGATCACCAGCTTCTTGTAGACGCCACCGGCCGGGTCGCTCAGGCGCAGCTCCTCGCAACCCTCGCCGCCCAGGTAGTCGCCGGCCGAGAACAAGGCGATGCCGGTGACCTTGAGCTGGGTTGACACCTGGCTGCCCGTGTAGCGGCCCAGGCCGCGCTCGGCCAGGTGGGTGGCACAGACCCGGCCTTGCTCGAACAGCGGCGCCACCAGGCCGTAGGCCGTGCCCCGATGGGCGGCGCATTCGCCCACGGCGTAGATGCGTGGGTCGGTCAGGGTCTGCAGCGTGTCGTTGACGACGATGCCGCGCTCGCAACGCAAGCCGGCCTGCTCAGCCAGGGCGGTGTTGGGCCGGATGCCGGCGGTGATGACCACCAGATCCGCTGGCAGTTCGCGACCGTCCTGCAGTTGCACGGCGCGCACCCGGCCAGCCGGGTTGCCCAGCAGTGCAGCCGTCTGGCTGGACAAGGCAAAGTGCAGGCCGCGTGCCGCCAAGGCCGCCTTGAGCAGGCCGCCGGCCACCGGGTCGAGCTGGCGGTCCATCAAGGTGCCCGACAGGTGCACCA
Source organism: Bordetella parapertussis (assembly GCA_943371685.1). Taxonomy (GTDB): domain Bacteria; phylum Pseudomonadota; class Gammaproteobacteria; order Burkholderiales; family Burkholderiaceae_C; genus Ideonella; species Ideonella parapertussis_A. Next base: position 3,372 of record CALRVU010000026.1, read on the forward strand.
CCGTCACGTCCATGCCCCGCTGGCGCAGGCCGTTGGCCGCCTCCAGCCCCAGCACGCCGCCCCCGATCACCACCGCATGGCGGTGCCGCCGGGCGGCCTCGATCATCGTCCGGGTGTCGGCAATGTCCCGGTAGGCCATCACGCCGGCCAACTCGCGCCCGGGCAAGGGGGGCACAAAGGGCGTGGAACCAGTGGCGATCAGCAAGCGGTCATAGGGCGCGCGGGTGCCGTCGTCGGCCAGCACCTCGCGGCGAACCCGGTCGATCTGCACCACGGCCTTGCCCAGGTGCAGGGTGACGCCGTGCTGCGCATACCAGGCCAGCGGGTTGAGGATGATCTCGTCCAGCGTCTGTTCACCGGCCAGCACCGGCGACAGCATGATGCGGTTGTAGTTGGGATGCGGCTCGGCACCGAACACGGTGATGTCGTAGCGGTCCGGCGCGATTTTCAGCAGCTCTTCGAGCGTGCGGACACCGGCCATGCCGTTGCCGATCATCACGAGCTTCTTGGGGTTCATGGGCAGGCCGATCCTGGTCTGGTTGGGGGACGAGCGAGGGCATGCGCGCCGCGTCAATGGGCGCGCTGCCAGGGATCCGGTTGGTTGGGGCGGGAGGGCACCGGGTCGATGCGGCGGCGCACCGCATGGGTGTCGCGGTGCATCGCAATCGGGTGCAGGGGGAGGGGGCCGGAGCCCTGACAGCGCTGGCCGCACCGCCGTTGGCGGGCCAGAAGAGACGAGGCGCGAATGCGCTCGCCCAAGTTGCAAGCAAACTGTGTGCCGGCAATTTGCGCCGTGCATGGCCGTGCAGGGCCGTGCAGGGCCGCCCAACGGGCCGTTCAGTGCACGGGACTGGTGCAGCGCCCGGGTTTCGCGGGGTTGCAGGCGGCGAGCGTGGCCCAGCCTGAGCTGTGGCGGGGCCACATCGTGGTTTGGCGTTCGAGCCGTCACGGGCGCAACTTCGCCTATCCTGAACGGGTCGTTGCCGCTGTCCTGCCCGCCGCCCTCATGCCCGCCCTTGCGCTCCACCTCCTCTCACTGGTCTCCGGGCCGGTGGCGGTGCCCCTGGCTGCCTGGTCCCAGACACTGGCGGCGGCGGGGCGATCGCCGGCCAGCGCCACATCCGGCCTGGCAGGTTTGCGGCAGCTGCGTGCCGCCGAGGGCCCGAGGGCGCTGCTGGTCTGGTCCGACCCGGAGACCTTGCTGTCCGGCCTGGGCCCCACGGCCCCCTGGCAAGCGGGCCCGCTCAGTTTGATCGGCCCCCTGCCCACTCCGCCCCAAGCCACCGCACTGCTGGACGCCGGGGTCAGTGGCTGGTGGCCGGAGGGCCTGGATGCACCGGCGATGGTGGCCGCGCTGGCGCTGGACCGGGCGCGCTGGGAGCGCCTGTCGACCGCCCGACGCGCCGGCGAGAAGCTGCAGGCGCAGCTGGAAGAGCGCCTCTGGGTGGACCGAGCCAAGGGTGTCTTGATGACGGCCCGAGGCATCGGCGAGAACGAGGCCTTTGTGCTGCTGCGCGGAGCGGCCATGCATGCCAATGTGCGGGTGGGCGAGGTCTCCCGCTCGGTGGCCGAGGCGGCGCAGTGGGCGGACGCCCTGAACCGGGCCGGTTAGCTGCGCATGCTGTCGCAGCGCCTGGTCAAGCTGGCCGCTCAGCGCTGGGCCGATCTGGAGCCCCGCCGGGCGCGCGCCGACCAGGCGCTCACCCTGCAGCGTCTGGCTGACACCCTGGCTCACTTGCGCGAGGGCCCGCTGGCCCTTTGCCCGGACCCGTCCGGCGCACCGTGGGCGACCGCGCTCCATGAAGTGAGTCAGGCTGGCGAGGCCTTGGGCGCCGCCTTGGCCGGGCGCCTGGGGGCGGCCATGTTGCAGCGGCTCGACGAGCAGGCCGAGGCCGTGCTGCAAGCCGCCGAGGGCCTGATCGATGCCCTGGAGGCTGCCAGCGGCCGGCGCGCCCTGCACATCATCAACCTGTGTGGCCGCCAGCGCATGCGGGTGCAGCGGGTGGCCAAGCAGGCCTTGCTGGGCCAGGTGCTGGGCGATCCGGTGCGCCTGGCCGGTCTGCCGGCCCTGCTCGACGACTTCGAGGCAGCGCTGCGGACGCTGGACGATGCGCCGCTCAGCTCGCCCGAGATCCGCGAGGCCTTGCGCGCGGCGCGCGATGAATGGTTGCGCCTGCTGCGTGGCTTGCACGGCCTGGCCCAGCCCGACGGCCAGCGCGCCCTGGTGCAGGCCAGCGACACCTTGCTGCAGTTGTTTGACCGCCTGACGGCGTCTTACGAACACAGCCTCCAGGTCATCATGGCCTGAAAGGCTGAGAATCCGAGCGGCAGCGTGTTTCCCACCATGACCCCTTCCCACCCGGCATTCGATGGCCCGTTGCGCCTGCAGTTCATCGGCCTGGCCGATGCGTCGGCCGCTCTGTCGCTGGATCCGGTCGGCCTGAGTGCGCTTTGCGGCGACGTGCCCGAAGCACCGGCGGCGGCCGTTGTTCACCGGGTCTATGTCGGCACCACCGACCAGGCCCTGGCCGCCTTGCGGGCAGCGGCGCCCGACTGGCAAGGCCTGGCGCCCGGGCCGGTGACGGTGCTGGCGCCGCTGCCCGGCGGTGTCGAACTGGCCGCCCTGGCCCAGGCCGGTTTGACCGGCTGGTGGCCGCTGGGGCTGGATGCCTCGCCCGATCAGCTGGCTGCCTGCTTGCAGTCGGACCGGATTCGCTGGCGGCGCGACGGCGAGGCCCTGGCAGCACTGGCGCAGGCCCGCCACAGCCTGGATGAGCGGCGCTGGGTGGACCGTGCCACGGGCGTGCTGATGCAGACCCGTGGCCTGGCCGAGCCGGAGGCGCTGCGCCTCTTGCAGGGGGCTGCCCGGGGTGCGGGCCTGCCCTTGGTGGCGGTGGCCCGGTCGGTCACCGAGGCCGCGCAGTGGGCCGATGCCGTGAACCGCGCCGGTCGACTGCGCATGCTCTCGCAGCGGGTCATCAAGCTGGCCGCCCAGCGCCTGGAGGGCGTGGACACGCGGCGGGCTCGCCAGGCCCAGGGCATGGCCATCGGTCAGGTGGATGCGACCCTCACCCTGCTGGACAGCCTGCCGGTGATGCGCGCGGCCGATCCGGCCTCGCGGGACGCCCTGGCGGCCGTGCAAGCGGCCTGGTCCCAACTCAAGCCGCTGCTGATGTGCCGGCTCACCTTGAGCGTGTTGAGCCTGGCCGATGCGGCGGCCGAAACCTTGCTGACCCGGGCCGAGGCGCTGACCGAGTTGCTGGAAGCGGGCGGTGCGCGCCGGGCCCTGCGGCTGGTGAACCTGTGCGGGCGCCAGCGCATGCGGGTGCAGCGCCTGGCCAAGGCCGTGCTGCTGGCCGCCCAGCTGGGTCAGCCGGAGCGGGCGGCCCCCTTGCCCGCCCTGGTGGAGGCCTTTGAAGCCACCCTGCTGGAGCTGGAGCGCGCGCCGCTGGGCAGCCCGGCGGCCCGGGCCACGCTGGACGCCGTGCGCGAGCAGTGGCTGCACCTGTTGCGCGGCCAGCGACTGGCCGACAGCGCCGAAGGCCGCCAGGCGCTGGCGGTGGCCAGCGACGCGCTGCTGGGGCTGTTTGATGCCCTGACCGCCGACTACGAACACAGTTTGCAGCTCATCCTGTCTTGAGGCGGGTGTCCGGTGGGCTGCTGACCGGCGGTGCACTGGGCTGGGGCGCGCCGGCCCGAGGCTGTGCAGCCCTGGGGCTGGATGGGTCCCGATCGGGCCGATTTCGGCGGGCCAGACCCGCCCGGCGCCGGGTAGGGCGTGGCATGGTGATTGCTTGCGGCTTGAGCATTCAGGTGGCCCTTCGCGGGTGCACCGGTATTCCTTTTCCCAGCCTCCACCAACGACGGTGGAGCCCACGGTCAGCCCCGCTGGCCTGCGTTGGAGCCTGAAATCCCTCAGGTTGCTGCCTTCACGCATCCCCCCGCGCCTTCGTGCCGTCCGGCCGTCGCTTGTGTTCCACCGCAGGCGCTGGTGGGCGCGTGCGCAGGCCAACCCGCACTTTGAAAGACCAGCCATGAAAATCATCGTCGTCGGCCACGGCATGGTGGGCCACAAGTTCCTGGAGAGCCTGGAAGCCAGCGGCATGGCCAAGGCCCAGGTCACCGTGCTGTGCGAAGAGCCGCGACCGGCCTATGACCGGGTGCACCTGTCATCGTTCTTTGCCGGAAAGTCGGCAGACGACCTGACGGTGGTCGAGCCGGGCTTTTTTGAGCGCACCGGCTTCAGCCTGCGCCTGGCAGCGCGTGCAGCCCAGATCGAGCGCCGCAACAAGACGGTGACCACGGTGGACGGCGAGGTGTTGAGCTATGACAAGCTGGTGCTGGCCACCGGCTCCAACCCCTTCGTGCCGCCGGTGCCCGGGCGGGACCGCGCGCATTGCTTGGTCTACCGCACCATCGAGGACCTGGAGGCCATGAAGGCTTCGGGCGCCAAGTCGAAAAGCGGCGTGGTGGTGGGCGGCGGCCTGCTGGGCCTGGAATGCGCCAAGGCGCTGTACGACATGGGTCTGGAAACCCATGTGGTGGAGTTTGCGCCCCGGCTGATGGCGGTGCAGGTGGATGAAGGCGGCGGGCGGGTGCTGCGCCACAAGATCGAGGCCCTGGGCTTGCACGTGCACACCCAGCGCAACACGGTGGAGATCGTCGATGGCGCGACCGCCCGCCACCGCATGGTGTTTGCCGATGGCAGCCACCTCGAGACCGACATGATCGTGTTCTCGGCCGGCATCCGCCCGCGCGATGAACTGGCCCGGCAAAGCCTGCTGGCGGTGGGCGCGCGCGGCGGCATCGCCATCGACAGCGCGTGTCGCACCAGCGACCCGGACATCTACGCCATCGGCGAGTGCGCGGCCTGGAACGACCAGACCTTTGGCCTGGTGGCACCGGGCTACGAGATGGCACGGGTGGCTGCCAAGCATCTGGCGGGCGATGCCTCGGCCAGCTTTGCCGGCGCCGACATGAGCACCAAGCTCAAGCTGATGGGCGTGGACGTGGCCAGCATTGGCGATGCCCATGGCAGAACCCCGCAGAGCCGCAGCTACCAGTATGTGGACGAGGTCAAGCAGATCTACAAGAAGATCGTCGTCAGCGCCGATGGCCAGCAGCTGCTGGGCGCCGTGCTGGTGGGCAATGCCGATGAGTACGGCACCCTGCTGCAGATGGCCCTGAACAGCATCACCCTGCCGGCTGAGCCAGAGTTTTTGATCCTGCCGTCCAGCGACGGCAAGGCCAAGCCCGGTCTGGGCGTGGCCGCGCTGCCCGACAGCGCCCAGATCTGCTCCTGCAACAACGTCTGCAAGGGCCAGATCTGCGCGGCGGTGGGCGAGGGCAACACGACCATCGCCCAGCTCAAGGCCTGCACCAAGGCGGGCGCCACCTGCGGCGGTTGCGTGCCGTTGGTCACCCAGGTGATGAAGCACGAGATGGCCCGGCGCGGCATGGCCGTCAACAACCACTTGTGCGAGCACTTTGCCTACTCGCGCCAGGAGCTGTTCCACCTGATCCGCGTCGGCCAGATCAAGACCTTTGACGCCTTGCTGGCCCAGCACGGCCAGGGCCTGGGCTGCGACATCTGCAAGCCGGCCGCGGCCAGCATCCTGGCCTCGGTCTGGAACGAGTTCGTGCTGAAGAAGGACCTGGCCAGCCTGCAGGACAGCAACGACTACTTTCTGGGCAACATCCAGAAGGACGGCAGCTACTCGGTGGTGCCGCGCATGCCCGGTGGCGAGGTCACGCCCGACGGCCTGATCGCCGTGGGCACGGTGGCCAAGAAATACGGCCTCTACACCAAGGTCACCGGGGGTGCCCGGGTCGACATGTTCGGCGCCCGGCTGGAGCAATTGCCGCTGATCTGGGAGGAGCTGATCGCCGCCGGTTTCGAGTCAGGCCACGCCTATGGCAAGAGCCTGCGCACGGTCAAAAGCTGTGTCGGCTCGACCTGGTGCCGCTACGGTGTGGCCGACAGCGTGGGCCTGGCCGTGCAGTTGGAGAACCGATACAAGGGCTTGCGCGCGCCGCACAAGATCAAGTTCGGCGTGTCGGGCTGCACCCGCGAATGTGCCGAGGCCCAGGGCAAGGACATCGGCGTGATCGCCACCGAGCACGGCTGGAACCTCTATGTCTGCGGCAACGGTGGCATGAAACCCCGCCACGCCGAGCTGCTGGCCAGCGACCTGGACCAGGACCAGCTGATCCGCCTGATCGACCGGGTTCTGATGTTCTATGTGCGCACCGCCGACCGGCTGCAACGCACCAGCACCTGGCGCGAGAACCTCGAAGGCGGCCTGGACTATCTGAAGGGCGTGGTGGTGCAGGACACGCTGGGCATTGCCGCCGAGCTGGAAGCCCAGATGGCCCATGTGGTGGCCACCTACCAATGCGAATGGAAGACGGCGGTGAACGACCCCGAGACCCGCAAGCGCTTCCGCAGCTTCGTCAACAGCGACCAGCCCGATGAGCACATCGTGTTCGTCGAAGAGCGCGGCCAGATCCGCCCGGCCCGGCCCGAAGAACGCACGCTGGCTTGAGCCCGTTTTGAGTCCGCTTTGAGCCCGTACCTCAGGAGAAACGCACGATGAACACCGACACCGCACTCGACATCACGCTGAACTGGACCGCCGTCTGCGCGGCCGATGAGATCCTGGTCAATACCGGGGTCGCCGCCCGGGTGCAGGGCCGGCATGTCGCCGTGTTCCGCGTCGGCGCGGCCGATTTCCACGCCATCGACAACGTCGATCCCAAGTCCGGCGCCAGTGTGTTGTCGCGCGGCCTGGTGGGCAGCCTGGGTGGCCGGCTCGTCGTCGCCTCACCGCTCTACAAGAACCACTTTGACCTGAACACCGGCGAGTGCCTGGAACTGCCCGACTGCGCGGTGCGGGTGCATGCGGTGCGGGTGGATGGCGGGCAGGTGAAGGTGGCGCTGTCGGACTGAGAGGCTGAGAGTCTTTCACCCCTGCCCGCTTTGCGCCTGGATCGGAGGCGCTTGGAGGCGCCCTTCGAGCACGGCCGAAACACTCTCAGCCTCTGAGCCGGCAGGCCCCGGGGGGCTTCAGACGCGCCGCTCCAGGTCCACGCAGACCAGCGCCGGCAGATGGCCCCAGCGCAGGGTGATGGCACAGGGACGCTCGCGCACCTTGGCGCGGATTCCCATCGGGCCCATCAGCTTCAAGGGCACGGAGATGTTCAGGCCGGCGCCCAGGGATTTGCGCGCATTGCCCGCCAGGGTGTTGGCGATCTCCCCGACCGCGTCCAGGAGGTTGGCCTCGCTGAGGTCGGTCTCGCCCTGCAAGAGCAGCAACTCGCGCAGCACCTGCTCCGGCATCGAGACCATGACCTGGCCGTTGTAGTCGCCCGAGAAGTTGACGATCCCGTTGAACTCGTGCCCTTGCACCTCGGTCGTGGCCAGGAACGCCGAGGTGATCTTGGGCTCTTCGCCGGTGGTGACCTTGAAATAGCGACGCACCGAGTCGACGAACAGCTTCAATTCTTCTTCTTGCAGATTGCTCATGGTGTTCAGGCTTCCATCACGTCCAGCAAGGCCAGGCGGAGCTCGGCGTCTGTGAACGGCTTGGCCACGAAGCCACGGGCCCCCAGCCGCAAGGCAGCGATGGCGGTGGACTTGTCCGCCAGGGCACTGACGACCAGCACGTTCACCCCGGGCAGCATGGCCACCAGGCCCGGGATGCACTCGACGCCGTCCATCTCTGGCATGGTCAGGTCCAGCGTCACCAGCTGAGGCCGATGCTGCGCGGCCAGCAGCAGGGCCTCGGCGCCATCGCGGGCCTGGGCCACCACCTCCACCTCGCCGATCAGGCCCGCCTGCACCAGGCGGTTGATGCGTGAGCGGATCATGTTCGAGTCGTCGACGATCATCATGCGCATGGCGAATGCTCCGCTGGGGCCATGGGGTCAGCCATTGAAGTGGACCTTGAACTCGGTGAACTCACCGGAGGTGAAGCTCAGCCGCAAGCGCGCACCCAGCTGGCGCACATTGGCCACCACCACATCCAGGCCCGTCCCCCGACCCGCGTGCATGGACAGGGCGGTGGCGGTGGAAAAGCCGGGCTTGAAGATCTGCTCCAGGATCTGGCGTTCGTTGAAGCTCTCCAGCTGTGCCTGGTTGTACCAACCCAGGGCCACCAGCTTGGCACGGATGCGTTCGATCGAGAGGCCCTGGCCGTCGTCGCGCACGGTCAGCACCCAGCCATCAGGCTGCACTTTCAGGCTCACTTCCACCCGGCCTTGGGCGGCCTTGCTGCGCACTGCGCGCTCGGCCGGAGTCTCGATGCCGTGGCTGACGGCATTGCGCGCCAGTTGCACCGCGATCTCGCGCACCGGGTCCTGGTCTCGGGGCGCCAGGTCCAGCAAGCTGCCCATCCGGACCTGACACAGCACCTGCTTGCCCTGGGCCTGGGCCGCCTGCTGCACCAGGCGGTCGAGCGCGGTGTTGACGGATTCGCCCCCGGCCGCGCTGCTGCCCTCACCGGTGACGCGGCGATGGACTGCCTTGAGGGCCCCGACCTTGGACAGCAGCTCTTCCAGCGGCATGGGCAGGGTCAGCAAGGCGTCGCCCAGCACCGTGGTCGAGCCACCCGCTTGCCGGATCCGCTGCAGCTCGGACTCGAACCGGTGCGCTAGGTCGGCCAGCGTGCTCAGGCCCAGCATCGAGGCATCGCCCTTGAGCGCATGCACGCGGCGGGCCGCGGCTTCCACCGCCTTCAGGATGTGCGCCTCGTTGAGGGCCGATGAGGTGCCGCGCAGCAACTCGTTGACCTCCAGCAGGCCCTCTTCGGCCCGCGCCACGAACTGGCGCAGCGCGCTGGGCTCCGCCGCAAAGGCGGCCAGCAGCATCGAGAACTCGCTTTGCGAGCGTTCGCGGTCTTGCGCCAGCTTGGCCTGCAGCTCGGCGCGGGCGCTGACGTCCTGCACCGTCACCAGCAGATGGCGCACGGCGCCGTCCACCAGGGCGCGGTTGAACTGGAACGACAAGTGGCGCTGCATGTCCTGGCCCAGGCGGTTCTTCAGGTTCAGCGTCACCTGCGACAGTGGATTGATGCTCTGCACCAGCGACTCTTTGACATGGGGCTGGAACAGCAGGTCCACATAGCCGCGGGCGTCCTCCAGGTCTTTGGCCGACACGAGCGGCGCCAGCACCTCCAGGAAGTTTTCGCCCGGATACAGGGGGCGCCCGAACAAGTCGGCCACCGACTGTGACAACTGCGTGCCCACGCGCAGCTCGGCGGTGATGAGGAACAGGCCCTCGCGCACGCTGCTGAGAATCTCGCGGTTCTCTTCGTTGGCTGCCTCGGCCGCCGCGTCCGAGCTTTGCAGCCGGCGCAAGAACTTGAACAGGATGAAGATGAAGTTCAGCAGCGCGAGCACGATGCCGCCGGTCTGCACCAGGCGCAAGGTGCTGGCGCGCTGACCGGCCACGGCCTCCAGTGCCGTGGTCAGCTCGTTCATCAGCCCCAGCAGCTTGAGGTTGTTGGCCTTGGCATAGGCCACGGCGGCTTGCAGCTGCTCGGGCCGGGGCTCGCCGGCCAGCACCGGGGCCAGCACCTCCTGGTAGGGGCCCCACAAGGCCACCGCCTTCTGCAGGATCTCGGCCGCTTGGGGGCCCTCGGCCGCCGCCAGGGCCACCGGCTTTCCGTCACCGCCGGGCACGGTGGCGCCCACGCGGAATCCGCTGAGCGAGGTGTCGAACAGCGCGACGGCCTTGCGCAGTTCTTCCAGGTCGGTGGCCGTGGGCTTGCCCTGTTGATGGGCTGCCTCCAGGCTGAACAGCGCCTTGGCCGTGCGCTGCGACAACATGCGCTGGCGCCCGGCCAGGTTGATGCCCACGGCGTCCTGGCCGATCTGGAAGGACGTGTAGAAATTCAGGACGAGCACGCCCAGGTCGAACAGCAGGAAGAAGGCAACCGCGATGATGATCTCGCGGTACTTGCCCAGCTGCCACCCGCGCCAATCTGGCGACATGCGGGCGAGGGCTGGCGGGGCGGAGGAGGGCAGGTGCAGAGTGGCGGACATGGTCGAACCTCGGCGCTTGGGATGGGTGGGGGCTTCCAGCGAGCGTCATGCTGCCGGGGGCAGCGTGCCTCGCGTGTTGTCATGTGCGGTCCTCGCTTCACCCCCACGTCTGGTGCGTGTGGGGCCCGCGGCAGCGGCGGGCCACGGCGCCTGCGGGCACCGTGCGGTGGGTTCAGCGGCCGACCGACGGCTTCTGACCATCGGGGGCTGTCCACCTGATTCGAGCAGTGAAACGAGCTCTTCGGGAACTACGCAATCAGCGTGCCATCGCTCCCGCGTCAGCGCGGGCGTTCTGCGGGCGCTTCAAGCCGGATGGGCTGCCCGC